>JBDSZM010000341.1:0-3962 GCA_039925165.1 Burkholderiaceae bacterium | reverse complement strand
CCACGTCGAGCCCGATCAGGTCGACCCAGTAGTACTCGTCGATCGACGGCTTGGGAAAGCTCGCGCGCGGCACGAAGACGCGCGCGCCGTACAAGTTTTGCGCTGCGGTGCGGTCGCCGATGCCCTGGGCCGTAGCCACGACGCTCGCGGCATGGTCACGGGTCTCGACGATGTCGAGCACTCGGTGCGATGCGGCGTCGGGCCGCGTCACCGCGTCGTCGGCCGGCCGCAGGTACCAGCGCCGGGCATTGAAGAGCGCTTGCGGGTCGGTCGCGAACGGCTGGACCTTGAACCAGCCCTTGACGCCCCACGCCCCGCCGATCCGGCCGACCTCGACCGCATCGGCGGGCCAGGCGGCGGGGGTCGCGGCGACCGGGGGCTGCATCGCCCGGACAGTCGACGCGCCGGCCGTTGCCGTCAGACCGCGGCCTTGGCTTGCGCGACCAGGCGCTGCACCGTCGGCGAGAGTTGCGCGCCGGTGCGGGTCCAGTGTTCGATGCGGTCGAACGCGACGCGCAGCGGCTGCTCGCCGCCGGAAGCGACCGGGTTGTAGAAGCCCAGGCGCTCGATGAAACGGCCGTCGCGGCGGGTCCGCGAATCGGCGACCACGATGTTGAAGAAGGGACGCTTTTTCGCGCCGCCACGAGAGAGCCTGATCACGACCATGATTGTTCCTTGAGTTCGTAGGGACCGCCGCGCCCACCGGCCGCACGCCAGAATCTGGCGCCGGCGCCGTGCCCGCGGATCGCGCCTGGTGACGCGGTCCCTCGACCGCTCGGCAGCGAAACCCGACATTATAAACTCGACCGATGCTTCCGAATCCGATGCCCGGCACCGCCCTCACGATCCGACCCAGCAGCGACGCCGACGCCGAGGCGATCCGCACCATCTACGACTGGAACGTGCGCCATGGCACCGGCACCTTCGAGGTCGATCCGCCCGATGCCGACGAAATGGCGCGTCGGCGCGCCGACGTGCTGGGAAAGGGGCTGCCCTGGCTCGTCGCCGAGAGCGCCGGCCGGGTCCTCGGCTATGCGTATGCCAATCACTTCCGGCCGCGCCCGGCCTACCGATACTGCGTCGAGGACTCGATCTACCTGGCGCCCGAGGTCCAGCGCCAGGGCATCGGACGTGCGCTGCTGGCCGAACTGCTGGCGCTCTGCGAGGCTGCCGGTGCGCGCCAGGTGCTGGCCGTGATCGGCGACTCGGCCAATCTGGGGTCGGTCGGGGTGCATCGCAGCCTCGGCTTCGAATCGACCGGGCTGCTGCGCTCGGCGGGCTGGAAGTTCGACCGCTGGCTCGACGTGGTGCTGATGCAGAAAAGCCTGGGCGCCGGCGATCGCAGCGCCCCGCCGGCTTCCGCGTGAGGGCCGCGACGAAGTCGAAGACGCTGGCGACCTGGATCGCGCTGGTCGGCGGCACGCTCGGGTTGCACCGGTTCTATCTGCATGGCTTTGGCGACCGCCTCGGCTGGCTGTTCTGCGGTCCCACGCTGCTCGGCTGGCACGGCGTTCGACGGATGCAGTCGCTCGGCATCGACGACCGGCTCGCCTGGCTGCTGAGCCCGCTGCTCGGCATCACGATCACCATCGCCATGCTCAGCGCCATCGTGTACGGCCTCACCTCCGACGCCGAATGGAATCGCCGCCACAACCCAACGCGGCCCGCGCCCGATGCCGGCTGGGCGGCGATCGTCGGCGTGATCGTCGCCCTCGCGCTCGGTGCCACCGCCCTGATGGCGACGCTCGCGTTCAGTGCACAGCGTCTGTTCGAGTGGCAGGCCGAACCGGCCGCTACGGCGGCTCGGGCGCCGGCAAGGCGTCCCGGACCTGAGCCAGCAGCCACGTGAGATCGGGCGTCGAGCGCGCCGGGTGGAAATCCTCGGTATCGATCGCCAGCACCGGCGCGCCGCTGTACGACCGGAAGTGCTCGACGTAGGCGACGCCCAGGCGCTCGAGGTAGGCCTCGTCGATCGGCTGCTCCATCGGAATGCCGCGCTCGCGCACGCGCCTGAGCAGCGTGGCGGGCGACGCCTGCAACCAGATCACGAGGTCGGGCTCGGCGACCTCGCGCGCGAGTTGCGCATACATCTGCACATACAGCCGGTGCTCCTCGTCGCTCAGCGTCAGGCGCGCGAAGAGCGCATCCTTGGCGAACAGGTAGTCGGCCACCGCCGGCCTCGCGAACAGGCCCGCCTGGGTCAACGCCTGCACCTGGCGCGCGCGCTGGAACAGGAAGTAGAGCTGGGTCTGGAAGGCATAGCCCGGCATGTCGGCATAGAAGCGCTGCAGGAACGGGTTTTCGTCCGGTCGCTCGAGCACCAGGTCGGCATCGAGCGCCTGCGCGAGACGGCGAGCGAGCGTCGTCTTGCCGACCCCGATCGCACCCTCGACGACGATATGGCGCCAGCCGGTCATGGCGCGAGCCGTTCGATGCGCTGCCCGGCCACGCCGGCCAGCAGGTCACGCAGCGGGCCCAGGCCGGGCAGCCGCAGATCGGGCGCGACCTCGGCCAGCGGCACCAGCACAAAGGCCCGCCGGTGCAAGCGCGGGTGCGGCAACGTCAGCGTGGGCGTCTCGCCACGCGTGTCGCCGTGCAGCAGCAGGTCGAGATCCAGCGTGCGCGGCGCATTCGGCCCGGTACGCACCCGGCCGTGCGCCTGCTCGATGCGTTGCAGGTGGGCGAGCAGCGCCTGCGGATCGAGCCCGGTGCGCAACCACGCCACCGCGTTCACGTAGTCCGGTCCCGCGGCGTCGATCGGCGCGCTGCGATAGAGCGACGATCGGGCGACCAGCCGGCTTGCCGGCAGGCGGTCAAGCTGACGCAGCGCCGCGCGCAGCGTGGCCACGGCATCGCCGAGGTTGGCGCCCACGCCGACATAGGCATCGACGTCCATCGACGGCTGCACAGACCCCGGTTCGACAGCGGGATCGAAACCCGCCCCGGCCATCACTCCGGCGTCGAACCGGGCGCCGGGTCGCGGTCGCCCGCCGGGGCGTCGCCACCCTCCCCGCCGCCCGGGCGGCGGCGCCGCCGTCGGCGCTTGCGCGGCGCGGCGGCGGCCTCGAAGGGCGCCTCGGCAGCGTCGTCGGCGACCGGCGCGCGAGCGGCCGAGGACGCCGGCGCGGCGCCGCGGCGCGCCGAGGGTTCGCGCTCGCGCATCTGCGCCAGCAGATCGTGACGCGCATCCTCGTCGGCGGTCGAGAACGACTCCCACCAGGTGCCGAGCGTCGGATCGATCTCGCCCGCATCGGCCCGCAGGCGCAGGAAGTCGAAGCCGGCGCGAAAACGCGGCTGCTCGACCAGCCCCATCGACGTGGCGGGTGCGCGGCGCTCGAGGCGCGGCTGCATCATCCAGATCTCGCGCATGTCGGCGGCCAGCTTGCCGCGCCCCGAGATGTCGCCGATGCGGGCGTCGAAGACGGCGTCGATCGCGTCCTGCAGCGCCGGCGTGGCGGGCTGGCCTGCCGCCTTGCGCTGGTCCCAGCCGGCCTGCACGTCGTGCCAGAGCATGCACGCCAGCATGAAGCTCGGCGCGACCGGTTTGCCTTCGTTGACGCGACGATCGGTATCGGCCAGCGCGAGCTGGACGAACTTCTCGCGCCCGTCGTGCCGGTGCGCCTCGTCGAGCACGACGTCGAGCACCGGGAACACACCCCGGTGCAGGCCCTGTTTGCGCAGTTCCTCGATGCTCGCCAGCGCATGGCCGGTCTGCAGCAGCTTGATCATCTCGTCGAAGGTGCGCGACGGCGGCACGTTGTCGAGCAGCGCCGCCATCGCCCTGATCGGCGCGCGCGTCTTGGCCTCGATCTCGAAGCCGAGCTTGGCCGCGAAGCGCACGACGCGGATGATGCGCACCGGGTCTTCGCGGTAGCGCGTGGCCGGGTCGCCGATCATGCGCAGCAGCTTCTTCTTCGCGTCCTTGATGCCGCCGTGGTAGTCGACCACGATCTCGCGCACCG
>JBDSZM010000340.1:0-4451 GCA_039925165.1 Burkholderiaceae bacterium | reverse complement strand
CTTGCTGGACCGGCTGCTGGCCGAGCATCGGCCGCGCGCCATCGTGCATTTCGCCGCCGAAAGCCACGTCGACCGCAGCATCCACGGTCCGGCGGCGTTCATCAAGACCAACGTCGAGGGCACCTTCACGCTGCTCGAGGCGGCGCGGGCTCACTGGTCGGCATTGAGCGCCGAACTGCGTGCCGGGTTTCGCTTTCATCACGTGTCGACCGACGAGGTCTATGGTTCGCTGGGCCCCGGCGCGCCGGCCTTTACCGAGAGCCACAGTTACGAGCCCAACAGCCCGTACTCCGCCAGCAAGGCCGCCAGCGACCACCTGGTGCGGGCCTGGTTCCACACCTATGGCCTGCCGGTGGTCACGACCAACTGTTCTAACAACTACGGGCCGTATCACTTTCCCGAGAAGCTGATCCCGCTGCTGATCGTCAATGCGCTGGCCGGCAAGCCGCTGCCGGTGTACGGCGACGGTCGCCAGGTCCGCGACTGGCTCTACGTCAAGGACCATTGCGCGGCGATCCGCGAGGTGCTCGCGCGCGGCCGGCTCGGCGAGACCTACAACGTCGGCGGCTGGAACGAGCAGCCCAACATCGACATCGTGGACACCGTGTGCGGCCTGCTCGACCGCCTGCGGCCCGATCCGGCCGGGCCGTACGCGCGCCTCGTCACCCACGTGACCGACCGCCCCGGGCATGACCGGCGCTATGCGATTGATGCCCGCAAGATCGAATCCGAGCTCGGCTGGAGGCCGGCCGAGACGTTCGAGAGCGGGATCGAGAAGACGGTGCGCTGGTACCTCGACCACCCGGACTGGGTGGCCCGGGTCCAGAGCGGCGCCTACCGCGACTGGGTCGAACTGCAATACGCAGGACCGGCCGCGCCGGCCGCCTGACATGAAGATCCTGCTGCTGGGCAAGGACGGCCAGGTCGGGTGGGAGCTGCAGCGCGCCCTGGCGCCGCTCGGCGAGCTCGTCGCCTGGGGTTCGGCGCAGGCCGATCTGCGCGATCCGGCCGGGCTCGAGTGGAAGGTCCGACGCGAGCGTCCGCAGGTGATCGTCAACGCCGCCGCGCACACCGCGGTCGACCGCTGCGAGAGCGAGCCCGACGACGCCATGGCGATCAATGCCACCGCGCCCGGCGTGCTGGCACGAGAAGCCGCGGCGCTCGACGCGCTGTTCGTCCACTACAGCACCGACTACGTGTTCGATGGCGGCGGCACCCGCGCCTGGACCGAGGACGACGCGACCGGGCCGCTGAACATGTATGGCCGCACCAAGCTCGCCGGCGAGGCCGCCATCCGCGAGGCCGGCGGCCGGCACCTGATCCTGCGCACGAGCTGGGTCTACGCAGCGCGTGGCGCCAACTTCCCGCGCACCATGCTGCGCCTGGCGGCCGAGCGCGACGCCCTGAGCGTGATCGACGACCAGGTCGGCGCACCGACCGGCGCCGAGCTGATCGCCGATGTCACGGCGCACGCCCTGCGCGCGACCTTGGATCGCCCCGAGCTGTGCGGCACCTATCACCTGGCGGCCGCCGGCGCGACCACCTGGCACGGCTATGCCCGCCACGTCATCGAAGCGGCGCGTGCACGCGATGCGCACCGCGTCCGCGTCGCGCCCGATGCGATCCGAGCGGTGCCGAGCGCCGCCTTCCCGACCCCCGCCCGTCGGCCGCTCAATTCGCGCCTCCACGGCGGCAAGCTGCAGCGCGCCTTCGGTCTGCACCTGCCCGACTGGCGGGTGGGCGTCGACCGCCTGCTGGCCGAGTGGGCCTCTGCTGAACCCAACCCCGCACCGACCCGATGACCGACATCTCACGCAAAGGCATCATCCTCGCCGGCGGCTCCGGCACCCGGTTGCACCCGGCCACCTTGGCGATGAGCAAGCAACTGCTGCCTGTCTACGACAAGCCGATGGTCTATTACCCGCTGTCGACGCTGATGCTGGCCGGCATCCGCGACATCCTGCTGATCAGCACGCCGCAGGACACGCCGCGCTTCACCTCGCTGCTCGGCGACGGCAACCAGTGGGGCGTGAATATCCAGTACTGCGTGCAACCCAGCCCGGATGGCCTGGCCCAGGCCTTCATCCTGGGCAAGCGCTTCATCGACGGCGCGCCCAGCGCGCTGGTGCTCGGCGACAACCTGTTCCACGGCCATGACCTGCAACGCCTGCTGGGCGATGCCACGGCACGCGACACCGGGGCGTCGGTCTTCGCCTACCACGTGCACGATCCCCAGCGCTACGGCGTGGTCGCGTTCGACGAGCAGCGACGCGCGCTCAGCATCGAGGAAAAACCGGCCGCGCCGAAGAGCAACTACGCCGTCACCGGTCTGTACTTCTACGACCCTCAGGTGTGCGAGATCGCGGCCGGCATCCAGCCGTCGGCCCGCGGCGAGCTCGAGATCACCGACGTCAATGCGCAATACCTGCGGCAGGACCAGTTGAGCGTCGAGATCATGGGGCGTGGCTATGCCTGGCTCGACACCGGTACCCACGACAGCCTGCTCGAGGCGGCCCAGTTCATCGCGACCTTGGAGCGGCGTCAGGGGCTTAAGGTCGCCTGCCCCGAGGAAATCGCCTACCGCTCGGGTTGGATCGACGACGCCGCGCTGCGCGCGCTCGCGCAACCGATGCTCAAGAACGGCTACGGCCAGTACCTGATGCGCCTGCTCGATCACAAGGTCTATCGATGAAAGTGACTCCGACCTCGTTGCCCGAAGTGCTGCTCCTCGAACCGCGTGTATTCACGGACGAGCGTGGCTACTTCATGGAAAGCTGGAACCAGCGGGTGTTCGACCGCGCCGTGGGACGCCACGTCGCGTTCGTCCAGGACAACCATTCGCGTTCGTGCCAGGGTGTGCTGCGCGGGCTGCATTACCAGTTGCCGCCGCACGGGCAGGGCAAGCTGGTGCGGGTCACGCACGGCCGCGTGTTCGATGTCGCGGTCGACATACGGCGCTCGAGCGCGGACTTCGGGCGCTGGACCGGCATCGAACTGTCGGACGCCAACCAGCGCCAACTGTGGATACCCCCCGGACACGCGCACGGATTCCTGGTGTTGAGCGAGAGCGCCGACTTCGCCTACAAGACCACAGAGTACTGGTTCGCCGAGTCGGACCGGGCCCTCCGATACGACGATGCCGAGATCGGCATCGATTGGCCCGAGGTGTCCTGCGATCTCGTCGTCGGGGCCAAGGACCGCGATGCACCGCGCTTGTCAGCCGCAGAAATCTACCCATGACCTCCACCGAAACGATCCACGTCACCCCCGTCATCCTGGCCGGCGGCAGCGGCACCCGCCTGTGGCCGTTGTCGCGGGCTCGCCATCCGAAGCAGTTCCTGGTCTTGTCCGGCAGCACCAGCCTGTTCCAGCAGGCGGTCGATCGTGTGGGCAGCGTCGCCGATCCGCGCATCCGGCTGGGTGCGCCGCTGGTGGTGGGCAACGAGGAGCATCGGTTTCTGGTGCTCGATCAATTGCTCGAGCGCGGCATCCGGCCGTCGGCGGTCCTGCTCGAGCCCTGCGGGCGCAACACGGCACCGGCCGTCACGCTGGCCGCGCTGCAGGCGCTCGAGGGTGGCGACGACCCGGTGCTGGTCGTGACCTCGGCCGACCAGACCGTGACCGATCCGGCCACCTTCACCGCGGCCGTCCAGCGCGCGGTGCTGCAGGCCGCCGAGGGCGGCATCGTCATCCTGGGGATCACTCCCGATCGCCCCGAGACCGCCTACGGCTACATCGGCACCCGTGGCGGCGGCGACGCCGCGGCGGCGTTGCAGGTGCAGCGCTTCGTCGAGAAGCCCGACCTTGCCACCGCCGAGCGTTACCTCGCCGAGGGAGGTTACTTCTGGAATGCCGGCATGTTCGTGTTGCGCGCGTCGGTCTGGATGCGCGCGCTCGCCGCGTTCCGGCCCGACATCGCCGAGGCAACCCGCGCTGCCTGGGCCGGGCGCACGACGGATGCGCAGTTCGTGCGGCCCGCCGCGGACGCCTTTGCCGCCGTGCCCTCCGAGTCGGTCGACTACGCCGTGATGGAACACTGCGCCGGCAGCCCGTTCGAGGTCCGGATGGTGCCGCTCGACGCCGGCTGGTCCGACCTCGGCGCCTGGGACGCGGTCTGGCAGGTGAGCGACAAGGACGATGCCGGCAATGCCGGCCATGGCGACGCGATGTTCGAGGACAGTCGCAACAGCCTGGTCCACGCGACCAGCCGGCTCGTCAGCGTGGTCGGCCTCGACGATGTGGTGGTGGTCGAGACGCCGGATGCCGTGATGGTGACCCGGCGCGACCGCAGCCAGCAGGTCAAGCAGATCGTCAACCGGCTCGATGCCGGCGCGCGCTCCGAGCAGACGTTGCACCGCCAGGTGCATCGGCCCTGGGGCTGGTACGACAGCATCGACCACGGCGCGCGCTTCCAGGTCAAGCGCATCCTCGTCAAGCCGGGCGCGAGCCTG
>JBDSZM010000339.1:0-4002 GCA_039925165.1 Burkholderiaceae bacterium | reverse complement strand
AGTTCCTCGGTTATATCGGCACCTGCGTCGACATCACCGACCGCAAGGAACTCGAGGACAAGCTGGCGGAACACACCCGCACGCTGCGCCTGGCGGACCGCCGGCGCGAGGACTTCCTGGCGAAGCTGTCGCACGAACTGCGCAACCCGCTCGGCCCGATCGCCAACGCCGCCGCGATCCTGCGCACGCTCGAGCGCGGCAACCGCAACCTGGTGATGGTGCGCGAGATCATCGAACGCCAGGTCGGGCAGCTGCGCCGCCTCATCACCGAGCTCGTCGACGTGACCCGCATCACCCGCGGCCGGGTCGTGCTGCAACGCGAGCCGGTCGACATCGACACGCTGATCGACAGCGCGGTCGACGAAATCCGGCCCGACCTGCAGAGCCGCCATCACGTGCTGCGCATCACCCGCCCGAGCGTCCGCCTGGCCAGCGACGGCGACGCGCAGAGGCTGGTGCAGGCGCTGGCGGCACTGCTGTCCAACGCCTCCAAGTTCTCGCCCGACGGGTCGACCATCCTGGTCTCGACCCAGGTCCACGGCGACACCTTGTCGATCAGCGTGCGCGACCCGGGGCGTGGCATCGCGCCCGAATTCCTGCCGCGCGTGTTCGAGCTGTTCGTGCAGGACGCGCAGTCACCGGCGCACTCGGACAGTGGCCTCGGCGTCGGGCTGACGATTGCCAAGCGGGTCGCCGAGCTGCACGGCGGCAACGTCGAGATCACGAGCAGCGGGCTCGGCCTGGGGACCCTCGCGACCCTGACCCTGCCGCTGCGCGCCGGGGTCCATCCGTCGCAATTCGACGCGCCCGACCTCGGCGCGGTCGTCGGCCGCAAGGTGCTCATCATCGAAGACAACGCCGATGCCCGCGAAAGCCTGCGGGTGCTGGTCGAACTCGGCGGCAACGAGGTCCGGACCGCGGCCGACGCCGGCGAGGGCCTGCTGATCGCCGAGTCGTTCGCGCCCGACCTGGTGGTTTGCGACATCGGCCTGCCCGACGTCGACGGCTACGAGCTGGTGCAGGCGCTGCGCGACAAGCTGGCCGGCCACGACACCCGCTTCGTCGCCCTCACCGGCTACGGCCGGGCCGAGGACCGCGACCGCGCCCTCGACTCGGGCTTCGACTCTTTCCTTGTCAAGCCGCTGCGCTCCGAGGCCTTCATGGATTCGATCAGCCACACGCTGCAGAGCGAGGACTCGACCCGCGGCCACGAACGCGCGCCACCGCGCGAGCGCCCCGAGCGCAGCGATCGCGGCGAGCGGCTCGACGAACCCCCGGGGCCGGAGCGCCGCGGCGACTCGGTCCCCGGCGACTTCGACCAGCGCCGGCGCTGACCCTGACCCTGCCGCGGCCTCACCGCGGCCGCGGCGCGTTCAGTGGACGACGCGCTCGAAGACGAACTGACCGGCCTCGACATCGACCGGGATCACGTCCTTCGGCCCGAAGCGCCCGGCCAGGATCATGCTGGCCACCGGGTTCTCGATCTTCTGCTGGATCGCCCGCTTGAGCGGCCGCGCGCCGAATACCGGATCGAACCCCGCCTTGGCGATCTCAGCCAGCGCTGTCGCTGACACGTCGAGCTTCATCTCCATCTTCTCGAGCCGCTGTTCGAGGATCCTCAGCTGGATCTTCGCGATCGCCTGGATGTTCTTCGCGTCGAGCGCATGGAACACCACTGTCTCGTCGATCCGGTTCAGGAACTCGGGACGGAAGTGCTGCTTCACCTCGGCCATCACCGCATCGCGAATCTTGTCCGACGGCTGGCCGGCCATCTGCATGATCTGGTGCGAGCCGAGGTTGCTCGTCATCACGATCACGGTGTTCTTGAAGTCGACCGTGCGGCCCTGGCCGTCGGTCAGGCGGCCATCGTCGAGCACCTGCAGCAGCACGTTGAAGACATCCGGGTGCGCCTTCTCGACCTCGTCGAGCAGCAGCACGCTGTAGGGCTTGCGCCGCACCGCCTCGGTCAGGTAACCGCCCTCGTCGTAACCCACATAACCCGGCGGCGCGCCGATCATGCGGGCGACCGAGTGCTTCTCCATGAACTCGCTCATGTCCAGGCGGATCAGGTGGTCCTCGCTGTCGAACAGGAAGCCGGCGAGCGCCTTGCACAGCTCGGTCTTGCCGACCCCGGTCGGGCCGAGAAAGAGGAACGAACCGGTCGGCCGGTTCGGATCGGACAGACCCGAGCGCGAACGCCGGATCGCGTTCGATACCGCCGTGATGGCCTCGTCCTGCCCGACCACGCGCTGGTGCAGCTTGGCCTCCATCTGCAGCAGCTTGTCGCGCTCGCCCTGCATCAGCTTGGCGACCGGGATGCCGGTGGCACGCGCCACGACCTCGGCGATCTCCTCCGCGCCGACCAGCGTGCGCAGCAGCTGCGGCTTGCCGCCGCTCGCGCCGCGCTGGGCTTCGGTGTCCTGCGCCTCCTTCAGCTTGCGCTCGAGCTCGGGCAGTGTCTCGTAGCGCAGCTTGGCGACCTTGTCGTAGTCGCCTTTGCGCGTCAGCTCCTCGATCTGGGTGCGGCTGCGGTCGATCTCCTCCTTCAGATGCGCCGAGCCCTGCGCTGCCGCCTTCTCCGACTTCCAGATCTCGTCCAGGTCGGCCGCCTCGCGCTGCAACCGGGCGATCTCCTCCTCGATCAAGCCGAGGCGCTTCTGCGAGGCCTCGTCTTTCTCGCGGGTCACCGCGGCGCGCTCGATCTGCAGCTGGATCAGCCGGCGGTCGAGCTTGTCCATCGCTTCGGGCTTGGAGTCGATCTCGATCTTCACCTTGGCCGCCGCCTCGTCGATCAGGTCGATCGCCTTGTCGGGCAGGAAGCGGTCGGTGATGTAGCGGTGGCTCAGCTCGGCCGCGGCGACGATCGCCGGGTCGGTGATCTCGACGCCGTGGTGGACCTCGTACTTCTTCTGCAGGCCGCGCAGGATCGCGATGGTGGCCTCGACGCTGGGCTCGCCGACCAGCACCTTCTGGAAGCGGCGCTCGAGCGCGGCGTCCTTCTCGACGTACTTGCGGTATTCGTTGAGCGTGGTCGCGCCGATGCAGTGCAGCTCGCCGCGCGCGAGGGCCGGCTTGAGCATGTTGCCGGCGTCGATCGCGCCCTCGGCCTTGCCGGCACCGACCATGGTGTGGATCTCGTCGATGAAGACGATGGTCTGGCCTTCGTCGGCCGCCACTTCCTTCAGCACGCTTTTCAGCCGTTCTTCGAACTCGCCGCGGAACTTGGCGCCGGCCAGCAGCAAGGCCATGTCGAGCACCAGCACGCGCTTGCTCTTGAGCGAATCGGGCACCTCACCGGCAACGATGCGCTGGGCCAGGCCCTCAACGATGGCGGTCTTGCCGACGCCCGGCTCGCCGATCAGCACCGGGTTGTTCTTGGTGCGCCGCGACAGCACCTGGATCGCACGCCGGATCTCGTCGTCGCGGCCGATCACCGGGTCGAGCTTGCCCTGGCGGGCGCGCTCGGTCAGGTCGAGCGTGTACTTCTTGAGCGCCTCGCGCTGGCCCTCGGCCTCGGCGCTGTCGACCTTCTGCCCGCCGCGCACCGCGTCGATCGCGGCCTCGAGCGACTTGCGCGTGACACCGTGTTCCTTCAGCAGCGGGCCGATCGCCGACCTGGCCTCGGCCGCCGCGACCAGCAGCATCTCGCTGGCGATGAACTGGTCGCCGCGCTTGCCGGCCTCCTTCTCGGCCGCCTGCAGCAGCGCGCCGAGGTCGCGCCCGGCCTGGACCTGCTCGCCGCCCTGCACCTGCGGCAAGCGGGCGATCTCGGCGTCGAGCGCCTTGCGCAGACGTTGCGTGTCGACGCCGGCCCGCTGCAGCAACGCCGCCGGGCCGTCGGTTTGGGTCAGCATCGCCGCCAGGACGTGGGCGGGCTCGATATAAGGGTTGTCGCGTGCGATCGCCAGGCTCTGGGCCTCGCTCAGCGCTTCCTGAAACTGGGTGGTGAGTTTGTCGAGTCGCATGGAATGGCTCCGGTTGCCGACGACATGAGGCGCAGCG
>JBDSZM010000338.1:0-4984 GCA_039925165.1 Burkholderiaceae bacterium | reverse complement strand
CACGCCAGCTGCCGCGGCTGGCGCAGCGCGCCGAACGGCTGGTGCTGAGGGTGCTGGTGGCGGCGGCCGACGACGCGGACGACGACGACCTGCGCAGCGCGGCGCGGGCGATCCGCCTTGCGCCCGGCGACCCGCAACTCGAGGCCGGCAGCTCGCCGGCCGAGGCGCGCAGCCTGAACGAGGCGGCCCGCAACGCCTATTGGCGGCGCGGCGACCTGCGCGAGGCGCTGCTGCTGCAGACACGCGCCTTCGGGGCCAATCCGCTCGATGCCGAAGTCGCCGGCAACCTCGCCTTTCTGCGCCTCAAGCAGCAGCCCGCCGTGCCCGAGCAGGCGCGCCAGCTCGCGCTGCACGCGCTGACCACCCACGACCCGCGCTATCCGCAGGGCCGGATCGAGGACTGGACCACGCTGGCCATCACCAACTCGCTGACCGGACGCGACCGCGATGCGCGCAACGCCTGGCTGGTCACACTGGAGCTCGCGCCGCAGGCCGAGCGCCAGTGCCGCGCCGCGGTCAACGCCTACGCCGCGTACGGCGAGCGCGTGCGGCCGGCGGTCGAGGCGATGCTGCAACGCGCCAGCCTGCGCCACCGCGCCGAGCGTGCACCGATGTGCGAGTGGCCGCCGCACTGGCAGCTCGGGTCGAGCGGGCGTTGACGACCGTGCGCGCGGCCCGACCGCCGGCGAGCCCCCCGCTTCGACGCCCTGCGACGGCTCGTCAATGACGAACGCCAAATATCCCGCGTGCGGCCGACCCCCTGTCGCGCGTCATCGCGGGTTGGAGCGCAACCGTTCGAAGCGCGTCGTGACCGGATGCAGGACGCCGCAGGATCAGGACGATGCCCCGGCGAGATCGCACGGCAGCCTGGCCGCGCCTGTCTCGATCCGTGACCATTCGACGCCGAGCCCGAGCTGCGCCCTGCGCTTCAGCCCAGCGAGTCGGCCCAGATGTTGCGCGCCCAGCCCATCGCGTAGGTCGCCTCGAGTTGCGAGCGCTGCGCCGAGACCCCGCCTGATCCGGCGACGGCCTTGAAGGTCTTTTCGGCCGCAACGTACTCGTGCACGCTCGCCACGTGGATCACCTCGTCGGGGCTCACGAAGCTGTAGCAGGTGTTGGTCAGCATCGGCTCGGGGTTGACTTCCCAGCCCTGCAGCTGCGCCACGATGGCGGCGGCCGCGACCTTGGCGTGGCCGTTGGCCATGTGGCCCGACTTGGGCATCGCGGGTGCGACCTGGATCGCATCGCCGAGCACGTGGATGCCCGGCGCGGCGGTCGACTCGAAGCTGCGGAAGTCGACGTGGCACCAGCGCCGGTTGGCGTTCGCCAGCCCGGTTTGCACCGCGATCGCCCCGGCGCGCATCGGCGGCAGCACGTTCATCACGTCGGCCTGCACGTCGTCCTGGACCTCGAACCGGATCGTCCGCGTCGCCACGTCGACCGCGGTCGTCTTGTGCTGGCCACGGTACTCGACCATCCCCGGATAGAGCTCGGTCCACGCCTTGCGGAACAGCGGTCCCTTGGAGGTGATGTCGGGGTTCGCGTCGAGCACCAGCACTTTCGAGCGCGGCTTGTTGGCTTTCAGATAGGCGGCCACCAGGCTGGCCCGTTCGTACGGCCCGGGCGGGCAGCGGTAGGGCGCCTCGGGGATCGCGATCGCAACCACGCCACCGTCGCGCATGGCGGCGAGTTGGCGCTGCAGAGCGACCGTCTCGGGCCCCGCCTTCCAGGCTTGCAACACCCGGCCGTCGAGTTGCGCCTGGCACAGCCCCTGCACGTCGTCGAACAGCAGCTCGACCCCGGGCGAGACGACCAGCCGGTCGTAGCGGATCTCGGGCCCACCGGCCAGGCGCACGCTGCGACGCGCCGGGTCGATCGCGGTGACCGTGTCGTGCACCACCGTCACCCCCAGGGCGCGCAGGCCGTCGTAGGGTGTGGTGATGTCGGCCAGCGTGCGGACGCCGGCGACGACCAGGTTGGAGATCGGGCACGAGACGAAGCTGCGCTCCGGCTCGATCAGCACCACGTCGATCGTCTGCTGCGAGAAGAGCCGCACGTAGCGCGCCGCGGTCGCGCCGCCGTAACCGCCGCCGATGACCACCACCTTGGCGCTCGACGGCGTCGCGGCGCCGCGGCCGCTGCCGATCGCGCAGCCACCGAGGCCGCCCAGCACACCGGCGCCCAGCGCGCCCTGCAACCATGCACGTCGTTTCATCGCAGTTCTCCCCGGGGCCGGGCCGCGAGCGCGGTGGCGATGGCGTCGATCTGGGCCTCGGAGTAGCCCTTGGCAATCTGCTGCATCACGGTCGCCGGTCGGCTGCCGTCGCGAAAGGCGCGCATTTGCGCGACGATCTGCGCCTTGGGCAGTTCCGCCAGGGCGACCATGCCGGCCCCGGCGACGGCGCGGCCGTCGGTGCCGTGGCAGGCGGCGCAGGTCGCGACGAGGGCGCGCGTGTTCAGCGCCGCCGACGACTGCGCGCTGGCCGGCGCGGCACCGAACCACAACCACGCGGCGGCAGCGACTGCGGCAGACTTCAGCGGACTCGACAGGGCATTCATCGTGAGCATCTCCTCCAAGCCAGCGCGGCCCCCATTATTCATCGTGCCGCGGCGTGTGCTCGGCATCGCCTTGCTGCTGGCGGGCTCGCTCGGCGGCGCCGCGGCCCCGCCGGCCGCCGAATCGGCGCCACTGCGCGCGCAGCCCGTGGCGCCGAACGTGTGGATGGTCGAGGGTGAGGCCGCACTCGGCACCCCGGCCAACCGCAACTTCATCTCGAACGCCGGCTTCGTCGTCACCGACGATGGCGTGGTGGTGATCGACGCGCTCGGCTCGCCGGCGCTCGGGCGCGAACTGATCGCCGAGATCCGGCGCGTCACGTCGCAGCCGATCCGCTGGGTTGTCGTCACGCACTTCCACGCCGATCACATCTACGGCCTGCAGGCGTTCAAGGCGATCGGTGCGTCCGTGATCGCGCATCCGGCGGGACGCGCCTATCTGCAGTCGGAAACCGCGCGCCAGCGGCTCGAGGCGAGCCGGACGACGCTCGCGCCGTGGATCGACAGCGCGACCACGCTGGTCGGTGCCGACCGCTGGGTCGATGCGCCCGAGACCGTTCTGCAGGTCGGTTCGACCGAGCTGCGCCTGGTCCACGTCGGTCCGGCGCACACCCCCGAGGACCTGGTGGTGTGGCTGCCGAAAGAGCACATCGTCTTCGGCGGCGACCTCGTCTTTCGCGGTCGCATCCCCTACGTCGGCCAGGCCGACAGCCGCGGCTGGATCGCCTCGCTCGACCGGCTGCTCGGCTGGCAGCCGGAGATCGTGGTGCCGGGCCACGGCGCGCTGTCGCGCATGCCGCGCGCCGACCTGGAACTGACGCGCGACTACCTGCTGCACCTGCGACGCACCATGGGCACCGCAGCGCGCGAGCTCGAGCCGTTCGACGACGCCTATGCGCGCGCCGACTGGTCGCGCTACGAAGCGCTGCCGCTGTTTCGCGCGGCCAATCGCATGAACGCCTACAACACCTATCTGTGGATGGAGCAGGAGCCGCGCTGAGGCGCGGTCGTCAGACCCGCGCGACCGGCATCGCCGGGTTCGGGGCCGCGGTTGGCGCCGGAGCCGGGCCCGCGCCGCCGGCCTGCGCCGGCCATTTCGCCGCCCAGTCCAGGAACGCGACCCACGGCAGGGCCTTGCTCAGGTGGTAGCCCTGTGCCTCGTTGCACCACCGGCGCGGCGGGCGTGACGACATCGAGCTTGATCTCGAACTTCTTGGCCGCCGCGAACGAGTAGACGTGGTGCCGCACGCCTCGCGATTGGGCAAGTCGACGGTGGTGCCGACCGGCACCACCGTATCCTCGGGCACGAACTGGCGGCCGACCTGGGCGATCTCGGCGCCGGCCAAGGGGCGCCACCGCGGCGCGCCCGTCGCGCGGCTCGAGGAAGACCACCGCGCCGGCGACCGGTTTGCCGTCGGCACCGGCGATGCGCACCTCGAGCGCAGCGGCGCGCACGGCCGGCGTTTCAGCGAGCGCGGCCAGCAGCACCAGCCGGGCAGATCGGCGCCGCCGCATCACCGCTGGACCCGCAGGACCGACGCGGCGCGCCCGTTGCACCGCGGGCCGGGTCGCGTGGCCGGCCGCTGGCCAGGTCCCGCAGGTGCCACCGGGTCCGTCCGTCCTGCTGCCAGGCCGCGAGCGGGGTGGGGCACCGCCGGGGCGGAACGCGGGCGGCGAGGCCGGGGCGCAGGGACAGGACGACCGGGTGTGGAACCACGAGGTTATCGACCCCTGCCCGCGCCCACTTGTAGAAGAACCCGGGCCCGCGGCCGTCGGTTCCAGGCTGGCTCAGACGCTGCGATCGAGCCGCCAGCCCTGGTAGCGCAGCGCCAGCACCGCCCCGGCGACGATGCCGGCCAGCGCGATGAAGCTGCCGAGCGACAGCGTCGAGACGCCCGAGATGCCCTGGCCGATGGTGCAGCCGAGCGCCGTCACGCCGCCCACGCCCATCAGCAGGCCGCCCGCCAGGTGGTTGGCCACGTCCTCGGTGCCACCGAAGCCTTCCCAGCGAAAGCTGTGGCCGAGTGTCGCGGCCAGGGCCGAGCCGAGCACGATGCCGACCACGCTGACGATGCCCAGGGTGAGCCGCTTCGACTGGTCGCTGAAGAACATCAGCCAGTCGAGCGTGTAGGCGACCGGCGCGACCATGCTGAGCGATTCCATGCGGCGCGAGTTGGTCGCCAGAAAGGCTTCTTCGAGCGTGGCCGGATCCTCGGCGACGTGTCCGAGCACGCCCGAGCAGTACCAGACGCCCGCGATCACCAGACCGATGCCGACGCCGCCGAGCCAGACCTCGCCACTGCGGCCTTCGGGCCGACTCAGCACCCAGCCGAGCAGCGCCAGCCCCAGCAGCATGCCGAGCGCGAGCGCGAGCGTCGGCACCGCGACGCCGGTGGTTCCGGCCAGCAAGCTCGGCAGGTCCTGTCCG
>JBDSZM010000337.1:0-9741 GCA_039925165.1 Burkholderiaceae bacterium | reverse complement strand
CCTTGAACTACCTCGACATCAAGACCGTCGTCGTCAGTTGCGGAACCTGCTACGACCAGCTCCAGGGGTACAAGTTCGAAGACATCTTCCCCGGCTGCCGCATCATCGACATTCACGAGTACCTGCTCGAAAAAGGCATCACTCTGGGTGCTGCTGCCGGCGCCGGCTATCTGTACCACGACCCTTGCCACACGCCGATGAAGCTGCAGGAGCCGATGAAGACCGTGAAGGCGCTGGTGGGCGCCAACGTCATCGAAAGCAAGCGCTGTTGCGGCGAGAGCGGCACGCTGGGCGTGACCCGGCCCGACATCGCGACCCAGGTGCGCTTTCGCAAGGAGGAGCAGCTACGCACGGACGAGGCGGCGTTGCGCGCGACCGGCAGTGTGGCGGCGCAGGGCCCGGTGAAGATCCTGACCTCGTGCCCGAGCTGCCTGCAGGGCCTGTCGCGCTACACCGGCGACCTGCAGTCCGGCCTGCTCGAAGCCGACTACATCGTGGTCGAGATGGCCAACAAGCTGCTCGGCGAGGACTGGATGCCCGACTACGTGGCGCGCGCCAACGACGGCGGCATCGAGCGGGTGCTGGTCTGACCGCATCGCCCCTGGCACGCCAGGGGTGCCGACCCCTGCTCTACACTGCCGCGCAACCGAAACCCGCCATGGCCGGACTCAGCAAGCACAGCCCCCAACCGACCGCGATCACGGTGCACGAGCAGTCGCGCGTGCTGGAGGTCGCGTTCGACGACGGCAGTGACTTCCGCATTCCGTTCGAGCTGATGCGGGTGTACTCGCCCTCCGCCGAGGTCCAGGGCCACGGCCCCGGTCAGGAGGTGCTGCAGACGGGCAAGCGGATGGTGGGCCTGCTCGGCCTCGAGCCGGTCGGCAACTACGCGGTCCAGCCGACCTTCTCGGACGGCCACAGCACCGGCATCTTTTCCTGGGATTACCTGCACTTCCTGGGCTCGCAGGCACCGGAGCTGTGGCAGAAGTACGAGACCCGCCTGAAAGCCGCGGGTGCGGATCGCGACAGCGACACCCTGGTCGCGACAAGCGGCGCCGGCTCGGCCTGCGGCCACGCCCACTGAGCCCGCGACCACGATCGCGATGAGCGAGACCGATTTCGGATTCGAGCGCGTCGACGAGACCGCCAAGGCGAGTCGCGTGCGCGGCGTCTTCGATTCGGTCGCGCCGAAGTACGACGTCATGAACGACCTCATGTCGGCCGGCATGCACCGGGCCTGGAAGGCCTATACGGTGGCGGTCGCCGACCTGCGGCCCGGCGACGCGGTCCTCGACATCGCCGCCGGCACCGGCGACCTCGCGCGCGCCTTTGCCCGCAAGGTCGGCACGACCGGCAGCGTGGTCCATACCGACATCAACGAGGCGATGCTGCGCCAGGGCCGCGACCGGATGGTCGATGTCGGCCTGTTCCTGCCCACCGTGCTGTGCGACGCCGAGTCGCTGCCGTTTGCCGACGCCCGCTTCGACCTGGTCAGCGTGGCCTTCGGCCTGCGCAACATGACGCACAAGGAGCGCGCGCTGGCCGAGATGAACCGCGTGCTCAAGCCGGGCGGCCGGCTGCTGGTGCTCGAGTTCTCGAAGGTCGCTGCCCCGCTCGCCAAGGCCTATGACTGGTATTCTTTCAAGGTGCTGCCGCTGCTCGGGCGAGTCATCGCGGGCGACGCGCAGAGCTATCGCTATCTGGCCGAGTCGATCCGCATGCATCCCGACCAGGCAGCGCTGAAGGCGATGATGAAAGGCGCTGGCTTCGGCCACGTGGACATCCACAACCTGAGCGCCGGGGTGGTGGCGCTGCATGTGGGGATCAAGTGCTGAGCCTCGCAGTGCCGCGGATGGGACGTGGCGGCTTGCGTGCCGGTGCGGTGTCGCTCGGGGTGCTGCTCGCCTGCGCGTCGGCCGACGCGCGCACCGCGGGGCTCGCCGGCGCCAGCACCTCGCTGGCGCTGGTGGCGATTCTGGCTTCGATGGTGGCGGTGCCGGGATGGCCGCTGGCGCAAACCGGTGCGGTCTGGGGCTACCCGGTGGTCGCGCTGGTGGCCGCCTGCGGCTGGATCGGCTGGCGCGTGCTCACCCGGTCCTGGGCGCCGGCGCTGCCGCGCTGGAACCGCACCGACCTGCACCGGGCTGCTCGACCGACGACGAGTCTCCCGGCCGCCGCCTGGGACGCGCAGAGCGTGCTGGCCGTGGTGCGCCCGCACTTCGTGACCTTGCAGGCGGCCTGGGATGCCGGCGACCTGGTCACCCTGCGCGGCCTGACCACGCCCGCCATGTACGACGAGATCGCCGGGCAACTGGGCCAGCGTGGGCCGGCGCCGAACCGCACCGACGTGCTCACGGTCGGCGCCGAATTGCTCCGCATCGAACAGGTCGGCGCGCTGTGGCTGGCAAGCGTGCAGTACTCCGGGATGCTGCGCGAGTCGTCGGACGACGGTGCCGTGGCGTTTCGAGAGGTCTGGTTGCTGGCCTGCGCGCCTGACGAGCCCGAATCCGGCTGGCGGCTGGCGCGTCAGCACACGCTCTGGTGATCGGTACGCCGGCTGCACGCCACGCAGGGCAGGTCGGCGTGATTTCCTGACGGGCTTCAGCCGGGGTTGCCGCCGGTTCGGGGGAGCCGACGCCCGGGGTACCGCCGGTACACTCGTGCCCGCCATCGACAGCGCCGCCGGCGCCACGATGGGCACGGCTCCCGCCGCGGGGCCCGAACCAGACCGACGGAGCGTGCCCGAATGAACCCTTCCCGACCCAGCGGCATTGCCGCTACAGCTCGCCGTTGGTCGGACGCGCGCATCGCGCTCGCGTTCGTCGCCGTCGCCGTCTTGGTCGCCGGTTGCGGCGGCGGCAAGGGCAGCGCGCAGGGAGATGTGGCCGCCAAGGTCAACGGTGATTCCGTCACCGTCGCGCAAGTCGACGCGGTGGTTCACCAGCAGCGCGGCGTTCGTCCCGAGCAGGCCGATGCGGCGGCCAAGCAGGCGCTGGAGCGCCTGATCGACCAGCAGCTGGCCGTCCAGAAGGCGCAGGAACTCAAGCTCGACCAGGAAGGCAAGGTCGTGCAGCAGCTCGAGCAGTCCCGCCGCGACGTGCTGGCCCGTGCCTACGTCGAGAAGGTCGGCGAGGGCGCCGCCAAGCCGACGGCCGAGGCCGTGAAGCAGTATTACGACGAGAAGCCGGCACTGTTCAAGGAGCGACGCATCTACAACATCCAGGAACTGGCGATCGAGGCCCGCCCGGATCAGATCGATGTCCTGCGCAGCGAATTGCGCGGCGCGCGGAACATCAATGCGTTCGTCGACTACCTGAAGGGGAATTCGATACGTTTCGCCGCCAACCAGGCCGTGCGCGCGGCCGAGCAGCTGCCGCTCGGCATGGTCGATGCCTTCGCCAAGCTGAAGGATGGCCAGGCGATGCTGGCGCCGTCGCCGACCGGTGCACAAGTGATCGTATTGGCCGGCTCGCGCCTCGAGCCGGTCGACGAGGCGCGCGCGCGTCCGGCGATCGAGCAATACCTGCTCAGCGACGCGAAGCGCAAGTTGGTCGAGGCCGACCTCAAGGCATTGCGCGCCGCAGCCAAGATCGAGTACACGAGCCGCCCGGCGGATCCCGCGGCGTCGGCCGCGACGCCGGCGATGCCTGCCGCTTCGTCGGCATCCGGCGCGAAGTGACCGGCGCAGCGCGGCGACCCTGACGATGACACCGAAGCTCCTGTACCTGGTCGCCGGCGCGCGACCCAATTTCATGAAGCTCGCACCCCTCGTGCGCGCGCTGGACGAGCGCCGGGATGCCCTGGCCTACCGCATCGTCCACACCGGCCAGCACTACGACCGCGAGATGAGCGACGTCTTCTTCGACGAGCTCGGCATTCCCAAGCCTGACCATCACCTCGGCGCTGGCGGCGGCACGCACGCCGAGCAGACCGCCAAGGTGATGGTGGCGTTCGAGGCGCTGTGCGTCGGCACCCGGCCGGACGCGGTGGTGGTGGTGGGTGACGTCAATTCGACACTGGCCTGTTCGATCGTCGCCAAGAAGCTCGGCATCGGCGTCGCGCATGTCGAGGCCGGGCTGCGCAGCGGCGACATCGCGATGCCCGAGGAGATCAACCGACTCGTCACCGACGCGATCTCCGACTGGTTCTTCGTCACCGAGCCGAGCGGCGTCGAGCACCTGCGCCATGAAGGAAAGCCCGACGAGCGCGTGCACTACGTCGGCCATGTGATGGTCGACAACGTGCTCTACCAGCGCGACCTGCTCGCGAAGATGCAGGCCGGATCGGGCAGTGTGTCGGTCTTCAAGGCGGCCCACCCGCGCTACGGCGTGGTGACGCTGCACCGACCGTCGAATGTCGACGATCCGGCCGTTTTCGGACGCATCGCGGGCGCGCTGCGCGAGGTCTCGGAACAGCTTGCGCTCGTCTTCCCGGTGCATCCGCGCACCCGCGCCAACATGCAGCGCCACGGGATCGACCTCGGTTCCCGCGTGCAACTCGTGCCGCCGCTCGCCTACATGGCGTTTCTCGACCTCTGGAAGGATGCCGCACTCGTACTCACCGACAGCGGCGGACTGCAAGAGGAAACCACCGCGCTGGGCATTCCGTGCCTGACCCTGCGCGAGAACACCGAACGCCCGGTCACCGTGACCGATGGCACCAACGTGCTCGTCGGCAGCGACCCCGTGCGGATCCGCGACGAAGTCGCGCGCATCCTCGCCGGGCAGGGCAAGCAGGGACGCCGGCCCCACCTGTGGGACGGTCAGGCCGCCCGGCGCATCGTCGAAATCCTGGTCAGGGTGCTTCATTGACGCCCGTCGAACGAACATGAAAGTACTCGTCACCGGGGCGGCCGGTTTCATCGGCATGCACGTTTCGCAGATCCTGCTGGCGCGGGGTGACGAGGTGGTCGGTCTCGACAACCTGAACGACTATTACGACCCGCAGCTCAAGCGCAACCGGCTGGCGCGACTCACGCCGAAGCCCGGATTCCGCTTCGTGCTGGCCGACATCGCCGATCGCGCGGCGATGCAGTGCTTGTTCGAAGGCGAGCGCTTCGACCGGGTCGTGCACCTGGCGGCGCAGGCCGGCGTGCGCTACTCGATCGCCAACCCGCATGCCTACATCGACAGCAACATCGTCGGCTTCACCAACATCGTCGAGGGCTGCCGCCATCACGGGGTGCAGCACCTGACTTATGCCTCGAGCTCGAGCGTATACGGCGGCAACACCGCGCTGCCGTTTTCCGAGCACCACAACATCGACCATCCGGTGAGCCTGTACGCGGCGACCAAGAAGGCCAACGAGCTGATGGCGCACACCTACAGCCACCTGTACGGCCTGCCGACCACGGGGTTGCGCTTCTTTACGGTTTACGGTCCGTGGGGGCGCCCTGACATGGCGCTGTTCCTGTTCACCAAGGCGATCCTCGAAGGTCGCACCATCGACGTCTACAACCACGGAAAGATGGTGCGCGACTTCACCTACATCGACGACATCGCCGAGGGGGTGGTGCGGGTGCTCGACCGTCCCGCCGTCGCCGATCCGGCGTTCGATGCCTCGCAGCCCGACCCGGCGCGCAGCAATGTGCCGTACCGCATCTTCAACATCGGCAACAACGATCCGGTGACGCTGATGGATTTCATCCATGCGATCGAGCGCTCGCTCGGCCGCACCGCCACCAAGAATTTCATGCCGCTGCAGGATGGCGACGTCCCGGCGACCTGCGCCGACGTGTCCGAGCTCGAGCAGTGGACCGGCTTCAAGCCGGCCACTTCGGTGGTCGACGGCGTCGAGCGCTTCGTCGGCTGGTATCGCGGGTATTTCAAGGTTTGAATAGAAGGAATCGCAGCATGACCACCATCGCAGTGATCGGGCTCGGCTATGTCGGCTTGCCGCTGGCCGTCGAGTTCGGCAAGAAGTTCCGCACCCTGGGGTTCGACCTCGCGAAGGACAAGGTCGCCGCCTACGGCCGTCATGTCGACCCGACCGGCGAGGTGAGCGGCGACGACCTGCGCGCCGCCACGCAACTGACCTGCAGCACCGACCCGGCGGTCATCGGCGAGGCCGATTTCATCGTCGTCGCAGTGCCGACGCCGGTGGGCGATGCGCACCAGCCGGACTTCACGCCGCTCATCAAGTCGTCCGAGAGCGTGGGCAAGTACATCAAGCGCGGCGCCATCGTCGTCTTCGAATCGACCGTCTATCCGGGCGCGACCGAGGAGGTCTGCATCCCGGTGATCGAGAAGCACTCGGGCCTCAAGTGGAAGACCGACTTCTTCGTCGGCTACAGCCCCGAGCGCATCAACCCGGGCGACAAGGAGCGCACCGTCACCAAGATCACCAAGGTGGTCTCCGGCGACACGCCGAAGACGCTGGCCGAGGTGGCGCGGGTCTACGGGTCGATCATCACCGCCGGTGTTTACGAGGCGAGCAGCATCAAGGTGGCCGAAGCCGCCAAGGTGATCGAGAACACCCAGCGCGACCTCAACATCGCGCTGATGAACGAGCTGTCGGTGATCTTCCACCGCATCGGGATCGACACGCTCGAGGTGCTGAAGGCGGCCGGGACCAAGTGGAATTTCCTGCCGTTCCGCCCCGGTCTCGTCGGCGGCCATTGCATCGGCGTCGACCCCTACTACCTGACCCACAAGGCCGAGATGCTGGGCTACACGCCGCAGGTCATCCTGGCGGGGCGCCGCATCAATGACGGCATGGGCAAGTACGTGGCCGAGCAGACCGTCAAGCAGATGATCGCCAACGATCACCAGGTCAAGGGCGCCAACGTGATCGTGCTCGGCATGACCTTCAAGGAGAACTGCCCCGACCTGCGCAACAGCAAGGTGATCGACGTGGTGCGCGAACTGCAGAGCTTCGGCGCCAATGTGCTGATCCACGACCCGATCGCCGACGCGGCCCAGTGCGAGCACGAGTACGGCGTGACGCTGACACCGTGGGACGACCTGCCTCAGGCCTGCGCGATCGTCGCGGCGGTATCGCACCACGAGTACACCTCGATGGGGGTGCCTGCGCTGACCGAGCGGCTGGTGCCGGGCGGCGTCTTCAGTGACGTCAAGAGCTTCTATCCGCCGGCCGAACTCGAGCGGGCCGGGGCGGTGGTGTGGCGGCTTTGAGTCAGCCGGCGTAGCCGGCAGGGTTGCGCTGTTGCCAGCGCCAGGTGTCGGCGCACATCGCATCGACGCCGCGTGCGGCCGTCCAGCCCAGGCGCTCTCGCGCCTGCGTCGCATCGGCGTAGCAGGCAGCGACATCGCCGGGTCGCCGGGCGACGATGTCGTAGGGCACCGGTCGCCCGCTCGCGACCTCGAACGCACGCACCAGTTCGAGCACGCTCAGACCGTGCCCAGTGCCGAGGTTGACGGTCAGCGATCCCCGCCCGTCGAGCAAGTGCCGCAAGGCGGCGACGTGGCCCTCGGCCAGATCGAGCACGTGGATGTAGTCGCGCACGCCGGTGCCGTCGGGCGTGTCGTAGTCGTCGCCGAAGACCTGCAGCCGCTCGCGCTTGCCGACCGCGACCTGCGCGATGTACGGCATCAGGTTGTTGGGCGTGCCGCGCGGGTCTTCGCCGATCAGCCCGCTCTCGTGCGCGCCGACCGGGTTGAAGTAACGCAGCAGCGCGATCTGCCAGGCCGGGTCGCTGCGCAGCAGGTCGCGCAGCAGGTTCTCGCCGATCAGCTTGGTGGCGCCGTAGGGGTTGGTGCTCGATAGGGCAGCGTCTTCGCGGATCGGCAACCGTTGCGGGTCGCCGTAGACGGTGGCGCTGGAGCTGAAGACGAGCGCCCGGACATCGCGGCGTTGCATGGTTGCGCACAGCGTCATCAGGCCACCGAGGTTGTTGACGTAGTAGTCGAGCGGCTTGGCGACGCTCTCGCCGACCGCTTTGTGGGCGGCGAAGTGCACCACCGCGTCGATGCGCCGGTCGGCAAGCAGTTGCTGCATCGCCGCCGCGTCGCAGACATCGGCCGGTACGAACGCGGGTTCGCGCCGGCCGAGCGTGCGCAACCGGTTCAGTACCTCGGGCGAGCTGTTGACGAAGTTGTCGACGCCGACCACGTCGAACCCGGCCGCCCACAGGGCGAGCCAGGTGTGGGAAGCGATGTAGCCGGTCGCGCCGGTAAGCAGGACAGTGGTCGGCATGGCAACGTCTGTGTCGTGGAGTAGCGGCGATTTTCATGGACGGCGTGCAGCGGCGTTGCCATCGGCAATCCTCGGGTGTGACGTTGCTCCGCCACAGCACCGGACTGAAGCGCTGTGGAGACCCTGGCACGCCGGCTGCCGGCGGGTGCCCGTCCCTACAATTCGACCATGATGTCCAACCTCCAAGCATTGGCGCGCGGTGCCGTGATGGCCCGCATCACGCTCCTGATCAACCATGTGCTCTCGAGCGAACCGATCGCGATGCAGCGGCTGCTGCCGCACGCGGGGCGCAGCATCACGGTCGACTTCGCCGGCTGGCCGTCGTTGTTGCCGGCGCTGCCGACGACGCGCTACACGGTCACGCCGGCCGGCCTGGTCGAATGGAGCGATGGCGTGTCCGAGTCGCCGGCCGACCTGACGGTCAGCATCGACGCCGCCAACCCGGCCCGCATGGCCTGGCGCTCGCTCGCCGGCCAGCGCCCGTCGATCGAGGTGCAGGGCGACGCCGCCTTTGCCGGCGACGTGAACTGGCTGTTCGACAACCTGCGCTGGGACCTCGAGGACGATGTGGCCAAGCTGGTGGGTGCCGGTCCGGCGCGCGAGCTGTCGCGCCTGGCGTCGGCGATCGCGAGCGCGATGCGGGGCGCCGCCCGCGGCCTGTCGGGCCTCAAGGCACGCGCCCGCGGCGAGGGCGCCGGACCGCCGCCGCGATGAGGCACCTCGCGCGGCTGCTGTTCATCTGCATCACGGTTCTGCGCTACGGTCTGGACGAGCTCGCGCTCTCCAGCTTTCGACAACCGTGGGTGCGCATGCTGGTGCGCGTGATGACCATCGGCCGAACGCTGGATGCGCCGCGCGGCGAGCGCCTGCGGCTCGGGCTCGAGCGCCTCGGGCCGATCTTCGTCAAGTTCGGACAGGTGCTGTCGACCCGGCGCGACCTGATGCCGGCCGACCTGGCCGACGAACTGACCAAGCTGCAGGATGCGGTGCCGCCGTTTCCTGCCGAGCAGGCGCGGGCGCTGGTCGAGAAGGCGTTCGGACGTCCGATCGACGCGATCTTCGCCAGCTTCGAGTCGGCGCCGGTGGCGAGCGCCTCGATCGCGCAGGTGCACTTCGCGGTGCTGAAGGACGGGCGCGAGGTGGCGGTGAAGGTCCTGCGCCCCGGCATGCTGGAGGCGATCGAGAGCGACCTGTCGCTGATGCGCACCCTGGCGCGCTGGGTCGACCGGCTGTCGGCCGACGGCAAGCGGCTCAAGCCGCGCGAGGTGGTCGCGGAGTTCGACAACTATCTGCACGACGAGCTCGACCTGGTCCGCGAGGCCGCCAACGCCGCGCAACTGCGTCGCAACATGCAGGGCCTCGGCCTGGTGCTGGTGCCGGAGATGGTGTGGGACTACTGCACCCAGAGCGTGATCGTGATGCAGCGCATGAAGGGCGTGCCGATTGGCCAGGTACAACGACTGCGCGACGCCGGCGTCGACATCCCGAAGCTGGCCCGCGACGGGGTGACGATCTTCTTCACGCAGGTGTTCCGTGACGGCTTCTTCCATGCCGACATGCACCCGGGCAACATCCAGGTGAGCCTGG
>JBDSZM010000336.1:0-3511 GCA_039925165.1 Burkholderiaceae bacterium | reverse complement strand
GGACCGCGCCTATGCGGTGCGCGACACCCGGCTCGTCTACCTGAAGGACGACCGGCGCTGGGCCGGCCTGCGCCAGCAGCCGCGCTTCATCGCCCTGTTGCGCCGGATGAAGCTCGACCGCTACGGGAGTGGCCGGTCGGCCAATTGAGGCCATCGAGAGGTCGCCCTCGATGCGCGTGCGCACGACATTCCCGCTGCGACGACGCTTCGGTCCCGGCAGGTGACCACCCGGGCGCGATGCTGCCGGGAAAGCCTCAAGCGGCTCAGGCGGAGCGGGGCGCGATGTCGGCCTTGCGGATGCGCACCGCGGCGCGCTTCTTGGGCGGCTCGGCCGGCGGCACCTTTGCGGCGTCGGCTGTGGCGTCGATCTCGCCCGACGCCGTTGCGGCCAGCGCCGCCTCGGGCGTCCACGCCGGTGCATCGGCCGGGGCCTCGGCGGCAGCGGCTTCGGGCACCGGCTTCTCAATCGTCGTGTAAGGCGCGAGAAGAGTCACCAGCTGGGCATAGATCTTGGGGTTGCCCGCGACCATCTCGCGCCGGTACAGGAAGTCGGCCTCGCCGGTGTAGTTGCCGACCAGCCCGCCGGCCTCGGTGATGAGCAGCGAGCCGGCGGCGGCGTCCCAGGGCGCGAGGCCGGTCTCGAAGAAGCCGTCGGTATAGCCGGCCGCCACATAGCACAGGTCGAGCGCCGCAGCACCCGGCCGGCGCAGGCCGGCGCACTGCGTCATGACGGTCTCGAACATCTTCAGGTAACGCGGGAAGTCGTCGCCCTTGCGGAACGGGAAGCCGGTGCCGATCAGGCAGTCGGCCAGGCGGTTGCGCTTGGAGACGCGCAGCCGCTTGTCGTTGAGGAAGGCGCCGCGGCCCTTGGACGCGTAGAAGAGGTCGTTGCGGTTCGGGTCGTACACGACCGCCTGCTGCACCTGGCCGCGAAACGCCAGCGCGATCGACACCGCGTAGACCGGAAAACCGTGGATGAAGTTGGTGGTGCCGTCGAGCGGATCGATGATCCAGACGTACTCGCTGTGCTTCGCGCCGTGGGTGTTGCCCGACTCCTCGGCCAGGATGCCGTGGCCCGGATACGCGCCCAGCAATACGTCGATGATGGCCTGTTCGGCCGCGTGGTCGACCTCGGTGACGAAGTCGTTCGGCGCCTTGGTGTTGACCTTCAGGCCGTCCAGGTCGATCGATGCCCGGCTGATGATCCTGGCTGCCGCACGGGCCGCCTTGATGGCGGTGTTGAGCATCGGGTGGAGCGCTTGCGACATGGGGGAACCTGGGCGATGGGCGCAAAGCGCGGGGCGACACGGCGGTGCGGACGCGACGGGGCGCGCACGCAGGAAAAAGAGCCACGCGGGCTGTCGATCGACGGCTGCGGATAATCCGATTTTACGCAGCCGACCGCATGTCCTCCCGCGACCCGACCCGCTTCGTCCTGATCGGCACCAGCCACCCCGGCAACGTCGGCGCCGCGGCACGGGCGATGAAGGTGATGGGGTTTTCCGACCTGGTGCTGGTCGCGCCGCGCCACGCCGACGTGTTGACCCGGCCCGACGCGATCGCGATGGCCAGCGGCGCGACCGAGGTGCTGGCCGGCGCGCGCGTCGTGGCCACCCTGGCCGAGGCCCTCGACGGCATCGCCTACGCCTGCGCGACGGCGATGACACCGCGCGACTTCGGGCCGCCGACGCACGCGCCGCGCGAACTCTTCGCGACCCTCGCGCCATCGGCCGGGCGAGTCGCGTTCGTCTTCGGCTCCGAACGCCACGGCCTGTCGAACGACGACGTCTACCGCTGCCATGCCTGCCTGAGCATCCCGACCCATCCGGACTATGGCTCGCTCAACCTGGCGCAGGCGGTGCAATTGCTGGCCTACGACTGGCGCCAGGCGATCGGCGGCTTTGGCGTCGCGCCGCGCACCGTCGACCCCGAACTGGCCAGCGCGTCGCAGGTGCAGGCGCTGCTCGAGCACTGGCGCGAGGCGCTGGTGGCGGTCGGCTTTCTCGACGCCGCGGCGCCGCGCAAGCTGCTGCCGCGGCTGAACCAGCTGATCAACCGGGCCGCGCCCAGCAGCGTCGAGGTCGACATCCTGCGCGGTATCGCCCGCGCCCTGATCAAGCCGCACTGACGCGGCGGGGCGCCGGTGGTCGCAGGCGTCGCGTCGCCTGCAGGGCTAAACTGCATCGCCATTCCACCGGGTTCTCCCATGTTCCAGCGTCTGCGCGAAGACATCGACTGCATCCTCGAGCGCGACCCCGCCGCGCGCAGCCCCTTCGAGGTGCTGACCTGTTATCCGGGCCTGCACGCGCTCGTCTGGCACCGCCTGGCGCACGCCTGCTGGAACCGCGGCATGCACTGGCTGGCGCGCTTCCTGTCGCAGCTCGGCCGCTTCTTCACCGGCATCGAGATCCACCCCGGCGCGACCATCGGGCGGCGCGTCTTCATCGACCACGGCATGGGCGTCGTGATCGGCCAGACCGCGCAGGTCGGCGACGACTGCACCATCTACCAGGGCGTGACGCTCGGCGGCACCTCGCTCGCCAAGGGGGCGAAGCGCCATCCCACGCTCGGCCGTGGCGTGATCGTGGGCGCCAATTCGCAGGTGCTGGGCGGCTTCACGGTCGGCGACGGCGCGCGCATCGGCTCCGGCGCGGTCGTGGTCAAGCCGGTGCCGGCCGGCGCGACCGCGGTCGGCAACCCGGCGCGCATCATCCAGGCCGACGTCGACGCGCGGCGCGAGGAAGCCGCCGCGAAGATGGGCTTTTCGGCCTATGGTCTGACCCAGGGCGACGACCCGGTCGCGCAGGCGATGAAGGGCCTGATCGACAACGCCTCCGGGCACGAACACCAGATCGCCTTGCTGTGGCAGGCGATCGAGAAGCTTTCGCAGCGCTCGCGCGAACTGCCCAGCGGCGATTGCGTGCCCTGCGACGCGCAGACCACCGAGGCGTTCGACGCCGAGCGGCTGACGCAGCTCGTGAAGTAGGCGGCCGGCCCGCCGCAGTGGCGGCGGTGCGGACCCTGCCCGCGAGTGTTTTGTTTCTGGCGGCGCGTCGGAATCCAGACCTCGCTGTTCGCGCGCCCTCGCGCACTGTCACACTCGCGCGCTGCCAGCGTCGCCGGTCCGCCCTGCAGGTCGGCCGACCGCTCGATCCCCCCACGCCAAAACACGTCCAGGAGACCTCCGATGCCGACCCCCACTGCCCAGACCTTCCTTCGAGCGCGCCGACGTGGACTCGCCGCGCTGTCGCTCTCGGGCCTCGGCGCGGTCTTTGCACTGGCGCCCAGCGCGGCCGCGGCGGCCTATCCGGACAAGCCGATCAAGCTGATCGTGCCCTACCCGCCGGGCGGTGCCACCGACGTGATCGGCCGCATCGTCGCGCAGCGCCTGGGCGAGGCGCTCGGCCAGCAGGTCGTGGTCGACAACCGCGCCGGAGCCGGCGGCAACATCGGCGCCGAAGCAGTGGCCAAGGCGCCGGCCGACGGCTACACGCTGCTGATGGGCGCGCTG
>JBDSZM010000335.1:0-3009 GCA_039925165.1 Burkholderiaceae bacterium | reverse complement strand
CCCGGCGACAACGTCAGCATCACCGTCAAGCTGATCAACCCGATCGCGATGGAAGAGGGCCTGCGCTTTGCCATCCGCGAAGGCGGCCGCACCGTCGGCGCGGGTGTGGTGGCGAAGATCATCGAGTAAGCCTGAATGACGTTCGGCATGTGCCGGACCTGACTGCCCACACCCCGCAGCTGGCTCGCCCAGCCGCCCCGCTCTTTGAAGGAATACGTCATGCAGAAGCAAAAGATCCGGATCCGCCTGAAGGCATTCGACTACAAGCTGATCGACCAGTCGGCGCTCGAGATCGTCGACACCGCCAAGCGCACCGGCGCCATCGTCAAGGGACCGGTGCCCCTGCCCACGCGCATGCAGCGCTTCGACATCCTGCGCTCGCCGCACGTCAACAAGACCTCGCGCGACCAGTTCGAGATCCGCACCCACCAGCGCCTGATGGACATCGTCGACCCGACCGACAAGACGGTCGACGCGCTGATGAAGCTCGACCTGCCGGCCGGTGTCGATGTGGAGATCAAGCTGCAGTAAGGCGGTTTCGTTCGTCGCTGGTTGTCAATCGGCGAGCGCCTGCTACAATTCTCGGTTCCGTGCGAGCGCCCTTACGGGAGCCGACGCGGGCCAAAGCGCGGCGCAGGTCGCGCTTCCTCCTTCCGGCCAATCGTTGTCGGACAGTTGAAACAAAGGCCCCGACAGGGGCTGGAGAAAATTGATGAGTCTAGGCAATCGTCTCGGATTGCTGGGCCGCAAGGTGGGCATGATGCGCATCTTCACGGACGATGGCGACGCCATTCCCGTGACCGTGCTCGACGTGTCGAACAACCGTGTGACCCAGGTCAAGACCGCAGAAATAGACGGCTACAGCGCCCTCCAGGTGGCGTTTGGCGTACGCAAGGCGTCCCGCGTCTCCAAGCCCGAAGCCGGGCATCTCGCCAAGGCGGGTGTCGAGGCCGGCGAGGTCATGAAGGAATTTCGCGTCGCTGCCGACGTCGCCTCCGAATACAAGCCGGGCGCGCAGATCCCGGTCGGCGTTTTCGCCGTGGGCCAGCTCGTCGACGTTCAGGGCACTTCGATCGGCAAGGGCTTCACGGGAACGATCAAGCGCCACAACTTCAAGTCGCAGCGCGCGTCCCACGGCAACAGCCGTTCGCACAACGTGCCGGGCTCGATCTCGATGGCACAGGACCCGGGGCGTGTGTTCCCGGGCAAGAAGATGTCGGGACAGCGCGGCAACGTGACCAAGACCACGCAGAACCTCGACATCGTGCGCATCGACGAAGCCCGCCAGTTGCTGCTCGTGCGCGGCGCCGTGCCGGGATCGAAGAACGGTCACGTCGTCGTCAGCCCGGCCGTCAAGGCCCGTACTGCCCAGCCCGGCGCCGCCAAGGCCGGCGCTGCCGATGCGGCCAAGAAGGGAGCCAACTGATGCAACTCGAGCTCCTCGACGCCCAGGGCAAGCCGACCGCGCAGGTCGAAGCCGCCGATATCTTGTTCGGGCGTGATTACAACGAAGCCCTGGTCCACCAGGTGGTGGTTGCGTTCCAGGCCAATGCGCGCCAGGGAACGCGCGCCCAGCTCGACCGCGCGATGGTCAAGCACTCCACCAAGAAGCCATGGCGCCAGAAAGGCACCGGCCGCGCCCGCGCCGGCATGACCTCGTCGCCGCTGTGGCGAGGCGGCGGCCGGATTTTCCCGAACAGTCCGGACGAGAACTTCAGCCACAAGCTGAACAAGAAGATGTACCGCGCCGGCATGGCGGCCATCTTGTCGCAGCTGGTTCGGGAAGGCCGTCTGTCGGTGGTCGACTCGATCTCGGTCGACTCGCCCAAGACCAAGCAGCTGGCCGAAAAGTTCAAGCAGATGGGTCTCGACTCGGTGCTGGTCATTGCCGATCAGGTCGACGAGAACCTGATGCTCGCATCGCGCAACCTGCCCAACGTGCTCGTCGTCGAGCCGCGCTATGCGGATCCGCTGTCGCTGGTCCACTACAAGCGGGTGCTGGTGACCCGGGCCGCGATGGAGCAACTCACGGAGATGCTGACATGAGCACGTCCCCTGTTACCACGACTGCAGTACCCACGACAGGCCCGCGCGTGAAGTACAACGAATCGCGCCTGGCGCAGGTGCTGGTGGCGCCGATCATCTCCGAGAAGGCCACGATGGCATCTGAGAAGCACAACCAGGTCCTGTTCAAGGTCCTGCGCGACGCGACCAAGCCGGAGATCAAGGCGGCCGTCGAACTCATGTTCAAGGTCGACGTCGAGTCGGTCCAGACCGTGACGCAAAAAGGCAAGGTCAAGAAGTTCGGCCGTTCGATCGGTCGACGCGACCACGTCAAGAAGGCTTATGTCTCGCTCAAGGCGGGGCAGGAGCTCAATTTCTCGGGAGAGGGCGCGTAATGGCCATCGTCAAAGTCAAACCCACTTCGCCGGGTCGGCGAGGCGTGGTCAAGGTGGTGCACGCCCACCTGCACAAAGGCAAGCCCGAGGCCTCGCTGCTCGAGCCGCAGATGCAGAATGCCGGCCGCAACAACAACGGCCACATCACCGTGCGCCACAAGGGCGGTGGCCACAAGCACCACTACCGCGTGGTCGACTTCGTGCGCAACAAGGACGCGATCCCGGCCAAGGTCGAGCGCATCGAGTACGACCCGAACCGCACCGCGCACATCGCGCTGGTGTGCTACGCCGATGGCGAGCGCCGCTACATCATCGCGCCGCGTGGGCTGGAAGTCGGCTCGACGATCATGAGTGGTGCCGAGGCGCCGATCAAGGCCGGCAACACGCTGCCGATCCGCAACATTCCCGTCGGCTCGATCGTCCACTGCGTCGAGATGTTGCCTGGCAAGGGGGCGCAGATTGCGCGCTCGGCCGGTGCCGCGGTGACGCTGCTGGCGCGCGAGAGCACCTACGCCCAGCTGCGTCTGCGTTCGGGCGAGGTGCGTCGGATCCACATCGACTGCCGCGCCACCATCGGCGAGGTCAGCAACGACGAGCACAGCCTGCGCCA
>JBDSZM010000334.1:0-2587 GCA_039925165.1 Burkholderiaceae bacterium | reverse complement strand
CGTGTCGGGGCGCCTGGCGCCGCCGAAGCGGACGTCCGGGCGCAGCGTGACGAGCGTCATCGCGAGCCGGCCGTCGGCGCGTGGCGCGAGCACCCCGACCGCCGCGTCGCGGTAGTCGTCGACGACCCAGCCGGCGCGGCAGGCGTGATCGAGGAACCACAGCATGTGGCAGCTCGACAGCGCGGCGACAAAGGCTTCCTCGGGATCGACCGCGGCAGGGTCGGAAAACGGCGTACCCACCGAATGCGGCGAGGCCGAGCCGGCCACCACCGCGCCGCCGTCGAAGCGCCAGTCGTGGCGCCGGCTGTAGCGCCGGTCGGTGAACACGGCGTCGTCGGTGCGTTGCCAGTGGATGGTCGCGAGGTGTTCGGACATGGCGTGGCCCGTGCCACGTCAGGCGGTCGGCGCGCAGCCGCCCGGCCGGTAGACGCGCTCGATCGATGCCGGGTCGCGCGCCAGCTTGGCTGCCGGCCGGCGCGGACGCCGCAGCAGTTCGCCGCCGCAATTGGGGCAGATGCCGGCCAACCGGCCGTCAGCGCAGTCGGCGCAGAAGGTGCATTCGTAGCTGCAGATCCGCGCCGCCGTCGACTCGGCCGGCAGGTCGGTGTTGCAGCACTCACAACCGGGACGAAGTTGCAGCATGGCGGATCGGGCGGGCAGGACGACGCCGCCATCGTATCGCCTGTGCCGCGAACGGCGCCGGTGGGCCGACGCCTGGCGTCGCCGTGACGCAGCCCGTCGCGGCGCGCTCGTGGTGCCTCCGGCGGGTGTAGAGGATGCGGCCATCGCCATCCCCAAAGGCACCCGCCATGCCCCTCCCGTCAGCCTCGCCATGCTCGCGCCGGTCGTCGGCGTGCACCTGGTCTTCGCGCTCGCGGCGCTGCTGCTCGGACCCGCGCGGCGCCACCGGTGTGGCTGCCCGCGCGGCCGTGGCGGCCGGGCGGCCTGGCGCCGCCCGGACCTTCGGCTATCGCACCATCGACACCGGCGCGGCCGCCAGCGGCTGTCCGCCCGGCCCGGCCTTGAAGGTCAGCGGGCTGGCCGCGACCTGCTGGCCCACGCCTGCCTTGCTCCAGTCGCACACGCCGGTCGAGAACACCGCCTGCAGGCGCGAGAACTGCGCCACGCTGAAGGCGACCGGCGCGTAGTCGGCCGCGACCAGCGGCTTCAACTGGCACTTGAGCACGTCCTCGGCGCGCGGGCCGCCGGCGACCTGGCGCGGCGACAGCGACGGCTTCAGGAACCGGTTGGCATCGCACACCGCGAAGTCGGTGACCCGCGTCGTCTGCGCAGCGTCCTCCGGCAGCAGGCAGAAGTCGGTCGTGTCGCGCGCCCCCGAGCGTGGCCGTGCGCTGCGAACTTTCTGCTCGATCGTCGATGCGCTGGTGTCGGCCTTCAGCGTCGTCAGCCACTGGTCCATCGCCAGGAAGGCGTCGAGGCCCAGGGTTCCGGGGGGCGTCAGGCCGGTGCGGGCGTAGCGCCACATCGCCTGGTTCTGCGCATCGCCGGCGCCCGCGACGATCCGGTCGCGGATCGCGAAGCTGTACCACTGGTGGTGGATCGGGATCGACCCCGGTGCCAGCGTCGGCGGCAGGTTGGCGGCGAGGTTGGAATCGTCCCAGCCACGCAGGTCGATGATGGCTGTCTTCGCGAGCTGCTTGCCGCTGGCGACGATGCCCGAGCGGTAGGCGATGTCGAGCGCCTCGGGGTCGGCGGAGCTGCGCGCCGAGCGCGCGGTCGAGTCGCGGTCGATGCCGCCGACCAGCTCGTTCAGCGTCACGAACTCTTCGGCATCGATGACGCCGTCGCGCAGCGCCTTCAGGCCGTACTGCACGCCGAGGTTGTCGCGCGTGTCGCGGGCGGCCGGGCCGCCGGGCACCTTGCCCCAGATCGACTCGGCCCACGACCACGCATTGCAACGCGGCAGGCTGGCCGTCGCGACCGGGTTGGCCGGGTCGTAGACCGCGCTGTTCGGCAGCTCGCAGTTGTTGATCGTATTGGCCGACTGGGTGATGGCGCCGGTCGCGTTGTTCGTCACCAGCCGCTGCTGGTACAGGCCGGCGCGGCCGTTGCTGCCGAAGGCGTTGTACCAGGCGTGACACGCGGTCTGGTCGACGTGGCCGTTGATCGCCGCCTTGCGGGCATCGATCTGCGCCTGCGTGAGGCCGCTCCACAGCGTCTGCAGACCCGGTTTCTGGTACGCCTCGACCAGCAGCACGCAGTCGCCGACCTCGAGCGTGGTCGTCTCGGAGTCGGGATAGGTGCAGGTCGTCACGATGCCGTCGAGCAGCCCGGGGTTGATCGAGGCGTTCATGTTCGAGTTGATCGAACCGCCCGAGCAGCCGGTGCCGAGCGTGTAGCGGATCGGGCCGTAGGTGTCGCCGATGTGCTCCTTCATGCGCATCGTCGTCTCGCTCATCAGCACCCGGTTCGAGTTGCGCGACGAGTCGGTCATGCTGTTGGACGCGACCAGCCAGCCGCGCTTGAGCTGTTCCTCGGCGCTGCTCCAATTGGTCGTGGGACGGACCTGCCTGCGCGGCTGGCCGGTGCTGGAACCGAAGCTGTAGTAGACCTTGCCGTTCCAGGC
>JBDSZM010000333.1:0-6509 GCA_039925165.1 Burkholderiaceae bacterium | reverse complement strand
CCGCCCCGAAGGCCTGCCGCGCCACTTCGGCATCCAGCCTGACGGGCTGTACCGGCTGTCCGAAGAGCAGGCCGGCGAGATCCTGCAGATGCGCCTGCAGCGCCTGACCGGGCTCGAGCAGGACAAGATCCTCGGCGAGTACAAGGACGTGATGGCGCAGATCGCCGACCTGCTCGACATCCTCGCCACGCCCTCGCGCGTCACGACCATCATTTCGGACGAATTGGCGGCGATCAAGTCCGAGTTCGGCCAGACCAAGGTCGGCGCGCGGCGCAGCCAGATCGAGCACAACGCGACCGACCTCGGCACCGAAGACCTGATCACCCCGGCCGACATGGTGGTGACGCTCTCGCACACCGGTTACATCAAGAGCCAGGCGCTGTCGGAATACCGCGCCCAAAAGCGCGGCGGGCGCGGCAAGCAGGCGACGCAGACGAAGGACGACGACTGGATCGACGAGCTCTTCATCGCTAACACGCACGACTACATCCTGTGCTTCACCAACCGGGGCCGGGTCTACTGGCTCAAGGTGTGGGAAGTGCCGCAGGGTTCGCGCGGCTCGCGCGGCCGGCCGATCGTCAACATGTTCCCGCTGCAAGCCGGCGAGAAGGTTAACGTGGTGCTGCCGCTCACCGGCGGCGCGCGCCGCTTCCCGGCCGATCACTTCGTCTTCATGGCAACCGCGCAGGGCACCGTCAAGAAGACCGCGCTCGACGAATTCAGCAACCCGCGCAAGGGCGGCATCATCGCGGTCGACCTCGACGAGGGCGACTTCCTGATCGGCGCCGCCATCACCGACGGCACCCACGACGTGATGCTGTTCTCCGACGGCGGCAAGGCAGTGCGCTTCGACGAGACCGACGTGCGACCACTCGGCCGCAACACGCGCGGCGTGCGCGGCATGATGCTCGACGACGACCAGAGCGTCATCGCCATGCTGGTGGCGGAGGACGAGACCCAGAGCGTGCTGACCGCCACCGAGAACGGCTACGGCAAGCGCACCAGCATCGTCGAGTACACCCGCCACGGCCGCGGCACGAAAGGCATGATCGCGATCCAGCAGACCGGGCGCAACGGCAAGGTCGTGGCGGCCACGCTGGTGCGACCGGCCGACGAGATCATGCTGATCACCGACAAGGGCGTGCTGGTGCGCACCCGGGTCGCCGAGATCCGCGAGCTCGGTCGCGCGACCCAGGGCGTGACGCTGATCTCGCTCGACAGCGGAACCAAACTCAGCGGTCTGCAACGAATCGTCGAGAACGACGCCAACGGCGACGCCCTCGGCGATCCTGCCTCCGACCTCCCCGATGACCCCAGCGGAACCCCAGGCGATGCGCCGGACCCCGCAGAGAAAGGTTGAGCATGTCCAGACCCTTGCTGCTTGCAGCCCTCATCGTCGCCACGCCCTGGGCGATGGCGCAAAGCACACCCGCCAAGAAGGAGCTGGTGCAACGGCTCATCAATGCACAGCAGTCGGGGCTCGAAGGGCTCGCGCGCGGCCTGGTCGAGCAGCCGGCGGGCCAACTGATCCAAGCGGCTGGCCAGGCCCTGCAAAGCCAGGTCGCGCCCGAGAAGCGCGAGGCCACCGGCAAGTCGATCGAAGCCGATGTGCGCAAGTACGTCGACGAGTCGGTGCCCATCGTCCGCGATCGCGCGATCAAGCTCGCCCCGTCGACCATCGGCGCCGCGCTGGAGGAAAAGTTCAGCGAGGACGAGCTGAAACAACTGCTGGCCTGGTTCGAGTCGCCGGTGAACAAGAAGTACCAGCAGTTCGCGCCCGAGATCCAGAGCAACTTCGTGCAGAAGCTGGTGACGGATGCCCGTCCGAGCATCGATCCCAAGCTGAAGGCGCTCGAACAGTCGGTACGCAGCACCCTCGCCAGCGCCGCCGGCCCTGCGGTTGCCGCCTCGGCGCCGGCTGCCGCCGCCGGTCCGCGACGCGCCTCGCCGCCGGCACGCGCCGCCAGCCGCTGATCTCACGCCTCGCGGTCGTGAGCGACACCACGCCACCGACCGACGCGCGGCTGCTCGGCCTGCGCGAGCAGATCGACGGCGTCGACCGCGAACTGCTGGCGCTGTTGAACCGTCGCGCCGGCCTCGCCTTGCAGGTCGGCGAGGTCAAGAAGCGCGAGGGCACGGTCGCTTTCCGCCCTGAGCGCGAGGCCCAGGTCATCGCGGGGCTGAAGGCCCTCAATCCGGGGCCGCTGCATGCCGACAGCGTGGCACCGATCTGGCGCGAGATCATGTCGGCCTGTCGGGCACTGGAAACACCGACGCGGGTGGCCTTCCTCGGGCCGGCTGGCACCTTCAGCGAGCAGGCTGCGCTCGGCTATTTCGGCAGCTCGATCGTGCGGGTCGACTGCGCAAGCATCGACGAGGTGTTCCGGGCCACCGCCGCCGGCGCCGCCGATTTCGGCGTCGTGCCGGTCGAGAACTCGACCGAGGGCGTGGTCGCGCGTTCGCTCGATCTCTTCCTCAGCACGCCGCTGTTCATCGTCGGCGAGACGAGCCTGTTCGTGCGGCACAACCTGCTTCGGCGCGAGAACTCGCTGGCCGGCATCGCGGCGGTGTGCGCCCATCCGCAGGCGCTGGCGCAGTGCCACACCTGGCTCAGCAACCACCTGCCCGGCGTCGAACGGTGGCCGGTCGCGAGCAATGCCGAAGGCGCGCGTTTGGCCGGCCTGGACACGATGCTGGCCGGCATCGCCAGCGAGCGCGCCGGCAGCGAGTACGGCCTGCACAACGTGGCCCCGGCGATCCAGGACGATCCGCACAACCGGACCCGTTTCGCGATCGTGGCCGATCCGCAACGACAGCCGAGCCCCAAGGGTTCGGGACGCGACTGCACCAGCCTGGTGGTGTCGGTGCGCAACCTGCCCGGCGCAGTCCACGACATGCTCGTGCCGCTGAAGACCCATGGCGTGTCGATGAGCCGCTTCGAGTCGCGCCCGGCACGGTCGGGGCAGTGGGAGTACTACTTCTACATCGATCTGCAAGGCCACCCGGACCAGCCCAACGTGGCTGCGGCGCTCGACGGACTGCGCACGTTCTGCGCCTTCTTCAAGGTGCTCGGCACCTACCCGATCGACGCCCACTGAGTGATGCATCCGCTCAGCCTGTCGTCGCTCTGGTGGATCGCGGATCGGCCGCCCCAACCCCTTGCGCCCGCCGGGTCGGCCTGAGATGTTCAACCAGCTCGGATTGATCGGGTGCGGGCTGATGGGCGGCTCGTTCGCGCTCGCGCTCAAGCGCGCCGGCATGGTGCGCCGCGTGGTGGGCTACAGCAAGTCGCCCAGCACCACCGAGCGGGCACGCCAGCTCGGCATCATCGACACCGTGGCCGAGTCGGCACTGCTGGCGGTGTCGGGCTCCGACATCGTGCTGATCGCGGTGCCGGTCGCTGCCAGCGAAATCACCTTCCGGGCGATCCGGCAGCTGCTCGATCCGGGCGTGCTGGTGATGGATGTGGGCTCGACCAAACGCGACGTGGTCGATGCCGCACGCCGGGTGCTGCAGCAACGCATCGCCTGGTTCGTGCCGGCGCACCCGATTGCCGGCAAGGAGGCCTCGGGCATCGCGCACGCCGACGTCGCGCTCTACAGCGGCCGCTCGACCATCCTCACGCCGCTCGCCGAGACCGCGCCCGGGGCGGTCCGCAAGGCGCACGAGGCGTGGGCGGCGGTCGGCTCGCAGGTGCTGTTGATGAGCCCGGAGAACCACGACGCGGCCTTCGCGGCCGTCAGTCACTTGCCGCACCTGGTCGCCTTCGCCTATCTGAACGCGGTCGCCGGGCAGCCCGCCGGACGCGACTTCCTGTCGCTCGCTGGCCCTGGCTTTCGCGACTTCACCCGCATCGCGGCGAGCGATCCGCTGGTCTGGCGCGACATCCTGCTGGCCAACCGCGAGGAAGTGGCCAAGCAGGCATCCCTCCTGCGGACGGCGCTCGACGCGCTTGAGCAGGCTGCGGCCAGCGGCGACGCCGAGGCGCTCGAGCGGCTGATCCGGGCCGCGTCCACCGCGCGCACGGCCTGGCAGATGAGCGACGTCAAAGTGGCGCCGCGCTGACGCTGCGTGTGCCCTGACACCGCCCGCACCGCACCCTGACCACCGCCTTCCGTCACGCGCCTGCTTCGATCCGCATGTACGCCACCGAGTTTCTCGACCTGCCGCCTTTGCACGGCGCGAGCGGCAGCGTGCAGCTGCCGGGGTCGAAGAGCATCTCGAATCGGGTCCTGCTGCTGGCCGGGCTGGCGCAGGGCACGACGCTGCTGCACGGACTGCTCGATTCGGACGACACGGGCGTCATGCTGGCGGCGTTGCAGACGCTGGGCTGCGGCGTCGAACGGCGCGGCGATGCGCTGGCGCTGACTGGCCTCGGCGGGCATCTCGCCTGTCGGCAGGCGACGCTCTTCCTCGGCAACGCCGGCACCGCGATGCGCCCGCTGACCGCCGCGCTGGCGCTGCTGGCCGCGACACAAGGCGGCACCTTCGAACTGGCGGGTGTGGCGCGCATGCACGAGCGGCCGATCGGCGACCTGGTCGATGCGCTGCGCGGCCTCGGCTGCCCGATCGACTCCCTGGGTGTCGAGGGCTATCCGCCACTGCGTCTGCGGGCGACCGATGCGGTCCTGCGGACCGACGTTCCGATCCGCGTGCGTGGCGACGTCTCCAGCCAGTTCCTCACCGCGTTGCTGCTGGCGTTGCCGCTGGTCGCCGGCGCCCAGGACATCGTGATCGAGGTCGACGGCGAACTCATCTCCAGGCCCTACGTCGAGATCACGCTCGAGCTGCTGGCGCGCTTCGGCATCGTGGTGCGGCGCGACGGCTGGGGCCGTTTCACCGTGCCGCGCGGCAGCCGCTATGCATCACCGGGCGAACTCCACGTCGAGGCCGATGCCTCGTCGGCGTCGTACTTCGTCGCGCTCGGGGCGATCGCCGCCCGCCGCGAGCCGCTGCGCATCCTCGGGGTCGGCGCGGATTCGATCCAGGGCGATATCCGTTTTGTCGACGCCGCGCGCGCAATGGGCGCCGAGGTCACGACCGGCGCGCAGTCGCTCGAGGTGCGGCGCGGCGCATGGCCGCTGCGCGCGATCGAGCTCGACTGCAACCAGATTCCCGACGCGGCGATGACGCTGGCGGTGATGGCGCTCTACGCGCAGGGCACGACGCGCCTGACCAACATCGCGAGCTGGCGCGTCAAGGAGACTGACCGCATCGCCGCGATGGCGGCCGAGCTGCGCAAGCTGGGGGCACAGGTCGACACCGGCGACGACTGGATCGCCGTCACGCCACCCCGGGTGTGGCGCAGCGCCGCGATCGCGACTTACGACGACCACCGCATCGCGATGTGCTTCTCGCTCGCCGCCTTCAACCCGCTCGCGCCGAACGCCACCGGCGACGGCGTGGCGGTGCGCATCCTCGACCCGCGCTGCGTCGCCAAGACCTACCCCGACTATTTCGAAACCCTGTTCGCACGGGTCGACACGCCGACGGCGCAGATCCCCGTCATCACCGTCGACGGCCCGACCGCGTCGGGCAAGGGCACGCTGGCGAGCGCGGTCGCCCAGGCGCTGGGCTACCACTTCCTCGATTCCGGCGCCGTCTACCGCGCGACCGCCCTGGCCGCGATGCGCACCGGCGTCGCCGCCGACGACGAAGCCGGGCTGGCCGAACTGGCGCGCGGCCTCGACCTGCGCTTCGTCGACGGCCGTGCGATGGTCGGCGGTGAAGACGTGAGCGACGTGTTGCGACTCGAGGAAATCGGCGCCCTCGCCTCGCGCATCTCGGCCTGGCCAGCGGTACGCGACGCCCTGCGCGAGCTCCAGTTGTCGTTCCGCCGGGTGCCGGGGCTGGTGGCCGACGGGCGCGACATGGGAACCGTGATCTTCCCCGGCGCAGCACTCAAGGTGTTCCTCACCGCCAGCGCCGCGACGCGCGCCGCGCGGCGTCACAAGCAGTTGATCGACAAGGGTATTTCGGCTAACATCGCGACCCTTCGCGGTGAGCTCGAAGCGCGTGATGCACGGGACCAGTCCCGCAGTGTTTCGCCCTTGAAGCCGGCCGCGGATGCGATGTTGCTGGACAACTCAGCGCTCGGCGTCGAAGACTCGGTGCAAGCGGTGTTGGATGCCTGGCAGCAACGTGGGCCTTACGCCCGCGCACGGGTCTCCTGAGGACATCCGTGCGTCGGAACAAGGGCTCGACCCGCCCGCCGCTTCCCCCTCAGTGCCGCACCGCATCCGGCACGCCGAAGCGCCGGTTTTTAACTTCAACCCCGCGGCCGCCCGGTCGCACGGAAAGTCCCACTCAATGTCCCAAGCTCAAGTCGCCGCGCCTTCCGCATCCGGCATGGAATCCTTCGCCGCCCTGTTCGAGGAGTCGCTCAAGGGCTCCGACATGCGCACCGGCGAGGTCATCAGCGCCGAAGTGGTCCGCGTCGAGCACAGCTTCGTCGTCGTCAACGCCGGCCTCAAGTCCGAGGCCTATGTTCCGATCGAGGAATTCAAGAA
>JBDSZM010000332.1:0-2753 GCA_039925165.1 Burkholderiaceae bacterium | reverse complement strand
GCACCGGAGCGCGGGTGGACGATCTTCTGCTGCAGCATCGCGGCCATCAGGTCGGGCATGGCCCACATGCCCTTGCCGATCTGCGCCTTGCCGCGCAGCCCGCACTGCAGGCCGACTGCGACGTTGTTGCGCTCGTAGGCCTGGATCCAGGCGCTCGATTTCATGTCGCCCTTGCGCAGCATCGGGCCGGCGCGCATCGCGGTGTGCATCTCGTCGCCGGTGCGGTCGAGAAAGCCGGTGTTGATGAACGCCACTCGGCTCTGCGCCGCCGCGATGCAGGCCTTGAGGTTGACGCTGGTGCGCCGCTCCTCGTCCATGATGCCGAGCTTGACCGTGCTGTCGGGCAGGCCGAGCATGCGCTCGACGCGGCCGAACAGCTCGCTCGCGAACGCGACTTCGGCCGGGCCGTGCATCTTGGGCTTGACGATGTAGACCGAGCCGGTGCGCGAGTTGCGGATGCCGCCGGCCGGCGCCTTCAGGTCGTGCAGCGCGATCGCGGTGGTGACGACCGCGTCGAGGATGCCTTCGGGGATCTCGCGCTCGCGCCCTGCGGCGTCGGTCCAGAGCACCGCCGGATTCGTCATCAGATGGCCGACGTTGCGCACGAAGAGCAGCGAGCGGCCGTGCAGCACCACCTCGGACTTGCCGTCCGGCGCGTGATAGCGCCGGTCGGGGTTCAGGCCGCGGGTGAAGGTCTGGCCGCCCTTGGCGACCGCTTCGGTCAGCGTGCCCTTGAGGACGCCGAGCCAGTTACGGTAGGCCAGCACCTTGTCGTCGGCATCGACCACCGCGACCGAATCTTCCAGGTCGACGATGGTCGAGAGCGCGGCCTCGAGCACCAGGTCGGACACGCCGGCCGGGTCATCGCGGCCGATCGTGGTCGAACCGTCGATGCGCAGGTCGAGGTGCAGGCCGTGGTGCACGAACAGCACCGACGACGGCGCGCTCGCCTCGCCCTGGTAGCCGACGAACTGCGCCGGCTTGGCGAGGCCGGTGGTGCTGCCGTTCGACAGCGTCACCACCAGCGCGCCGGCTTCGGTCCGGTAGCCGGTCGAATCGACGTGCGAGCCTTTGGCGAGCGGCGCGCAGCGGTCCAGCACGTGGCGCGCGTAGTCGATGACTTTCGCGCCGCGCACCGGGTTGTAGCCCGCGCCCTTTTCTGCCCCGTCGGCCTCGGGGAGCACGTCGGTGCCGTACAGCGCGTCATAGAGCGAGCCCCAGCGCGCATTCGCGGCGTTCAGCGCATAGCGCGCATTCGTCACCGGCACGACGAGTTGCGGTCCGGCCTGCAGCGCGAGCTCGGCGTCGACGTTGCGTGTCGTGATCCTGACCCGCGGTGGCACCGGCACCAGATAACCGATCTGCGCGAGAAAGGCGCGGTACTTGACGGGATTCTTGATCGGGCCGGGGTGCTTGCCGTGCCAGGCGTCGAGCGCCGTCTGGAAGCGGTCGCGCTCGGCCAGCAACGCGGCGTTCTTCGGCGCAAGGTCGTGCACGATCGCTTCGAAGCCCTGCCAGAACGCGTCGGGGGCGATGCCGGTGCCGGGCAGCACCTCGTTGTCGATGAAGCGCGCGAGTGCGGTGGCGACTTGCAGGCGCTGGCGGGGGCTACGGTCGGTCATGAAGGGATCTCGGTCGGGGTCGATCAGGTGTCAGAGCGGTCGGGTACAGCTCAAAGGTCGGCGCCGGTGCGGGAGTCGCGGCCCGCGCGTCGCCCCTCAGGGCCGACCGCGGGTCCGGTCGGGGCGGGGCGGGACGGGACGGGGATGGTGGCCGGCCCCGCCCCTCGCTATCGCTCGATCAGGCCTTGGCGTCGGCGGCGCACTTCTTGACGAAGCTGGCCTTGGCGGCACCCGCCAGCTTCTTGTCGGCGGCCTGGGTCTCGCAGGCGGCGCCGGCGCCCATGGCCTTGGCATCGGCCTCGCACTTCTTGACGAAGCTGGTCATCGCGGCGCCGGCCAGCTTCTTGTCACTGGCCTGGGTGCTGCAGCTGGCGTCGGCGCTCATCGCCTTGGCATCGCTCTCGCACTTCTTCATGAAGCTGCCCTTGGCCGCGCCGGCGAGCTTCTTCTCGGTCGCCTGGGCTTCGCAGCCGGCGGCGCCGGTCTTCATGGCCGGGGCTTCCTTGTGCGTCGTGGCGTCGGCAGCAGGCGACAGAAACGCCACGCACAGCGCCAGAACGGTCATCGGATATTTCATGGACTTCTCCTTGGGAGCGATTGCGAAAGGGGCACGATTGCCGGCGCGGATTGAAGCATGCGCCCCACCGCCCCAGCAAGGGAATCAACGCGCAATCGGCACCCGCGGTGCACTCTGGCAACGCCCGGTCACAAGATGCGTCGCGGGTGGGCAAGCGCTTCGTGGGCGGCGTGCAGGCGCCGCACCAGCACGCGGATGAAGGCATCGTCGAACTGGTGTCGGCAACCCGGGCCGAGCTGTGCCAGGGTCTCCGGCGTGAACGAGATCGTGGTGGCGGCGGCCGCCACCACCACGTCGGTGCTGTGGCGGCGCATCTGCGGGTTGGGCGCCAGGTAGGCCATCTCGCCGACCGACGTGCCGGCCCCGAGTTGCGCCACCTTCTGGCCGTCGCGGAAGACCTCGACCTCGCCCTGCGCAATGATGTGGAAGCTGCGCCCCTCCTCGCCCTTGCGGTACAGCGCGTGGCCGAACGCATAGCGCTCCCAGCGCGCCCGGTGCACCACCTCCCACAGCTCGACGTCGCCGAAGTTGGCGAAGAAGTCGAGCGTGCGCAG
>JBDSZM010000331.1:0-3164 GCA_039925165.1 Burkholderiaceae bacterium | reverse complement strand
CAGCGCTTCGGTGCGCGCCGCTTCGTCCGCCGTCAGTTCGCGCTGGGTCTGCGCCTCCAGCGCGTCCAGCGGCAACCCGAGTTCGAACAGCACCAGCCAGGCGGCCTCGTCGAAGGCATTGAGCGTGCCGTGCCCAAACGAAACGCCCGCCGTCTTGAGGCGGGCGCTTTGCGCGGTGATGTGGTCGATCAGGGTCATGTGAGCAGTCGCAACAGGGTGTCGCGGTAGATGTTCTTGAGGGGCTCGAGCGCCGCGACCTCGACGCATTCGTCGACCTGGTGGATGGTGGCGTTGATCGGGCCGAATTCAACCACCTGTCGGCAGATGCGTGCAATGAAGCGGCCGTCCGAGGTGCCGCCGGTGGTCGACAGCGCGGTCGCGAGGCCGGTGTGTTGCTCGATCGCCGCAGCGAGCGCGGTGCTGAGCTCGCCGGCCGGCGTCAGGAAGGGCTCGCCGCCGAGCGTCCAGGCCAGGTCGAACTCGATGCCGTGGCGCTGCAGCAGCGCCTCGACGCGGTCCCGCAGGCCCTCGGGCGTCGACTCGGTGGAGTAGCGGAAATTGAAGTCGAGCGTGCAGGTGCCCGGGATCACGTTGCCAGCGCCGGTGCCCGCGTGCAGGTTCGAGGCCTGCCAGCTGGTGGGCGGGAAGTGGTCGTTGCCGCGGTCCCAGACCGTCGCGACCAGCTCGGCGAGCGCCGGCGCAAGGGCATGGATCGGGTTGCGCGCCAGGTGCGGGTAGGCGATGTGGCCCTGCACGCCCTTGACCGTCAGTCGACCCGACAGCGTCCCGCGGCGGCCGTTCTTGATCATGTCGCCGAGGCGGTGCACCGAGGTCGGCTCGCCGACGATGCAGTAGTCCGGCGCCACGCCCTGCGCCCGCAGCCAGTCGACCAGCTGCACGCTGCCGTCGACCGCCGGGCCTTCCTCGTCGCTGGTGACGAGGAAGGCGAGCGAGCCGGCGTGATCGGGGTGGGCCGCCACGAATTCCTCCGCCGCGACCACCATCGCCGCCACCGAGCTCTTCATGTCGGCGGCGCCGCGACCGTACAGCCGGCCTTCGCGATGGGTCGGCACGAAGGGATCGCTGTGCCAGGCTGACAGCGGTCCGGTCGGCACCACGTCGGTGTGGCCGGCCAGTACCAGCAGGCGCGGCTGCGCCGCCCGGCCGGTCCGCAGTGCCCACAGGTTGGACACCCGGGCGCTGTCCGGCCCGGCGTCGCGTTGCGTGCAGACAAAGCCGCTGGCCGCCAGACGCTGCGCGATCAGCGCCTGGCAGCCGGCGTCGTCGGGCGTGACCGAGCGGCGCGCGATCAGCGCCTCGACGAGCTGCAGGGTGGACGACATGCCGACTCGCGCTGCGCCGCTCAGCGGCTGTGCAGCGCGCCCGACAGCGTCACGATTTCGTCGCGCACGTCGAGCGTGATCTCGGTGAAGCTCGGCTGATCGTCCGCCTCGGGCTCGGCCTTGGCGGCCAGCCGGGAGGCCGGGGTCAGGTCGTTCTGCAGCCGCCAGATCAGGTTGGTCGGCGAGTCGGCGAAGGCCAGGCCCTCGTCGCGCGTGATGGTGTCGAGGTTGATCAGCCGTGCCAGGTCCTGCTCGAAGGTCTGCGAGCCTTCGGCCATCGATTTCTCCATCGCCTCCTTGACGCCGCTGAAGTCGCCCTGCTCGATGTACTCGGACACCAGCTTGGTATTGAGCATCACCTCGACCGCGGGCACCCGGCCGCCGGCCTGACTGCGCACCAGCCGCTGCGAGACGACCGCGCGCAGGCCCGCGGCCAGATCGGCCAGCAGGGCCGGGCGCGCCTCGGGCGCATAGAACGACAGGATCCGGCCGAGCGCGTGGTAGCTGTTGTTGGCATGCAGCGTGGCGAGCACCAGGTGGCCCGACAGCGCATACGAAATGGCGGCCGTCATGGTCTCGCGGTCGCGAATCTCGCCGATCATGATGCAGTCGGGGGCCTGCCGCAGCGCGTTCTTCAGGCCGATCTGCAACGAGTGCGTATCGCGCCCGACCTCGCGCTGGTTGACGACCGACTTCTTGTTGTGGAACAGGAACTCGATCGGATCTTCGATCGTCAGGATGTGGCCGGCGAGTTCGCGGTTGCGCTGCTCGAGCATGGCCGCCAGGGTCGTGCTCTTGCCAGTGCCGGTGGCCCCCACCATCAGGATCAGACCGCGCTTCTCGAGCACCAGCGTGCTCAGGATCGGCGGCACGTTGAGCGCCTGGAGCGTCGGGATCTCGAACGGGATGCAGCGGAAGACCGCCGCCACCGAGCCACGCTGCTTGAAGGCCGAGAGCCGGAAGCTGCCGACCCCGGTGATGCCGACCGCGACGTTGAGCTCGCAGGTCTCGTCGAGTTCCTCGAGCTGGCTCGGGGTCAGCAGTTCGGCCAGCAACTGGCGTGGCTGGTTCACCGTCAGCGGCTGGTCGCTCAGCTGCAGCAACTGGCCGTTGATCTTGATCAGGATCGGCGAGGACACCGACAAGTAGACGTCGGAGGCGCCCTTGTCCGACATCAGCCTGAGCACGCGTTCCATGTTGGTACTGCTCATGGGGTCATCCTTTCCGGCCGGGGCCGTTCGCAGTGGAGATGCAACCGGCGATCATTCCACCGCACGAGGCTCAGCTGCGCAGCAGTTCGTTGATGCTCGTCTTGGCGCGCGTTTCCGGCGTGACGCGCTTCACGATCACCGCGCAGTAAAGGCTGTGGCTGCCGTCGGCGGCCGGCAGCGAACCGCTGACGACGACCGAGCCCGACGGGATCCGGCCGTAGGTCGTCTCTCCGGTCATGCGGTTGTAGATCTTGGTGCTCTGGCTGATGTAGACGCCCATCGAGACGACCGAGTTCTCCTCGACGATCACGCCTTCGACCACCTCGGAGCGGGCGCCGATGAAGCAGTTGTCCTCGATGATGGTCGGGTTGGCCTGCAGCGGTTCGAGCACCCCGCCGATGCCGACGCCGCCCGACAGGTGGACGTTCTTGCCGATCTGCGCGCACGAGCCCACGGTGGCCCAGGTGTCGACCATCGTGCCCTCGTCGACATAGGCGCCGATGTTGACGTAGCTCGGCATCAGCACCACGTTGCGGCCGACGTACGCGCCGCGCCGCGCCACCGCCGGCGGCACCACGCGCACGCCGGTGGCGCGCAGCTCGGCCTCGTC
>JBDSZM010000330.1:0-9563 GCA_039925165.1 Burkholderiaceae bacterium | reverse complement strand
TTCTCGTACACCAACCACACGCTGATGCCCGAGGCGCTCGAGACCTGGCCGGTCGGCCTGATGGAGCATGTGCTGCCGCGCCACATGCAGATCATCTACCGCATCAACCAGGAGCTGCTGGCGCACGCCGCGGCGCGGTATCCGGGCGACGACGCGATGCTGCGGCGCCTGTCGCTGATCGACGAGAACGGCGAGCGCCGCGTGCGCATGGCGCACCTGTCGGTGGTCGGCAGCCACAAGGTCAACGGGGTCTCGGCGCTGCACTCCGAACTGCTGGTCGAGACCATCTTTGCCGACTTCGCCGCGCTGTGGCCCGAGCGCTTCACCAACATGACGAACGGGGTGACGCCGCGGCGCTGGATGGCGCAGGCGAACCCGGGGCTGGCGGCGCTGCTCGACCGCACGCTCGGGCAGGGTTGGGCGCTCGACCTGCAACGACTCGAAGACCTGCGCGAGCGCGCCGGCAACCCCGGCTTCCAGGCCGACTTCATGGCGGTCAAGCACGCCAACAAGGTGCGGCTGGCCGCGCTGATCGAGCGCAGCACCGGCATCGTGGTCGACCCGGCCAGCCTGTTCGACGTGCAGGTCAAGCGGATCCACGAGTACAAGCGCCAGCTCCTGAACGTGCTGCATGTCGTGACCCGTTATCTCGCGATCCTGGCGCAGCCCGACGCCGACTGGCTGCCGCGCACCGTCATCTTCGCCGGCAAGGCGGCGTCGTCGTACGCGATGGCCAAGTCCATCGTGCGTCTGATCCACGACGTCGGTGCGGTGGTCAACGCCGATCCGGTCGTCGCCGGGCGCCTGAAGGTCGTGTTCATTCCCAACTACGGCGTCTCGGTGGCCGAGGTCGTGATGCCGGGGGCCGACCTGTCGGAGCAGATCTCGACCGCTGGCACAGAGGCTTCCGGAACCGGCAATATGAAGCTCGCGATGAACGGGGCGCTGACGATCGGCACCGACGACGGCGCCAACATCGAGATCCGGCAGAACGTGGGCGACGCGAACATCTTCATCTTCGGCCTGCGCACCGACGAGGTCGCTGCGCTGCGGGCGCGCGGTCACCGTCCGCACGCGCTGCGCGACGCCGATCGGGCGCTGGCCGACGTGCTGGCGGCGATCGCCGACGGTCGCTTCTCGCCGGCCGAGCCGACCCGGTATCGTGGTGTGGTCGACGCGCTGCTCGAGGGCGGCGATCACTACCTGCTGCTGGCCGACTACGCGGCGTATGTGGCAGCGCAGGCGCGCGTCGATGCGCTGTACCGCCAGCCGGCACGCTGGGCGCGCTGCGCGATCGAGAACGTGGCCGGCATGGGCGGCTTTTCGTCCGACCGGACGATCCGCGCCTACGCTGAGCAGATCTGGCACCTGCACTCCGACGTTTGAAGCGCGGCGAAACGGCGCACCGTCTGAATCGGCAGCGTCTTTACGCGGGCCCGTTCCGCGCCGCCGGCGCGGTGTGACGTCGGCTACTGCACCCCCCCAGTCAAGTCGAAACCGGGAGACGCGCATTGTTAGCATCGCGACTTTGGTCGACCCACCGCCAGACCGCTTGATGCTTACCGAGTCCGAGATCGCCCTCGTGTGCAGCGGCCGGCACGGCGACCCGTTCGCGGTGCTGGGCGTGCACGCGTGGCAAGGCCAGTCGTGGTTGCGCGCGATGTTGCCGGGCGCGAGCCAGGTGGTCGCACTCGACGCGCGCAGCGGCGAACTGCTGAACGTGCTCGAGCGGCGCCACGCCGACGGCCTGTTCGAGGCGGTCCTGCCGCCCGATGCGGCCGCCAACTACCGACTGCAGATCCGCTGGTCGGACGGCAGTTCGACCATTGCCGACGACCCCTACCGCTACGGTCCGGTGCTGGCCGAAGACGAACTGGCGCAGCACGCGCAAGGCAACCACCTGCGGCCGAGCGAGCTGCTCGGCGCCTTGCCGCGGGTGCTCGACCATGTCGCCGGCACCGCCTTCGCGGTGTGGGCGCCCAACGCGTCGCGGGTCAGCCTGGTCGGCGACTTCAACCACTGGGACGGACGCACGCATGGCATGCGGCAGCGCATCGGCCACGGCGTGTGGGAGATCTTTCTGCCCGGCGTGGGGCTGGGGGCGCACTACAAGTTCGAGATCCGCTCGCACGCCGGGCGGGTACTGCCAGCCAAGTCCGATCCCTACGCGCTGCAGTGCGAGGCGCCGCCCGGCACCAACAGCATCTCGGCCCGCCTGCCGCCGGTGCGGCCGGCCGCGGCGGATACGTCGCGCGAGCAACTGCGCGGCACGGCGATGGCGATCTACGAGGTCCACCTCGGCTCGTGGCGGCGCGCGTCCGGGGCCGCCGGGCGCGGTCGGCCACCCTCCTGGGACGACCTGGCACAGACCCTCGCGCCGTATGCGAGCGGGCTCGGTTTCACCCACCTCGAACTGCTGCCGGTCGGCGAGCATCCGTTCGATGGCTCATGGGGCTACCAGCAGATCGGCATGTACGCCCCGACCGCGCGCTTCGGTGACGCGGCCGGTTTCGGGCGCTTCGTCGAACGCTGCCACGCCGAAGGCTTGAAGGTGCTGATCCAGTGGGTGCCGAGCCACTTCCCGGGCGATCCGCACGGTCTGGCGCGCTTCGACGGCAGCCGGCTCTACGAAGGCGCCGATGCCGAGCCGGAAAACGCTGCCGACTGGAACACGCTGAGCTTCAATGCGGCGCGCCCGGAGGTCCGCAACTTCCTGGTCGGGAACGCCCTCTTCTGGCTCGAGCGCTACGGCGTCGACGGCCTGAGCGTTGCCAGCGCGCCGAGCGGCTCGGACGATGCCGCGGCACGGGCGCTGCGCGTCGAGGTGCAGCGGCAACTCGCGCGCCTGCGACCGCAGGCGCTGACCGTGGATCGCCCGGCGACCGAGGCCTCAGTGGCATCGTCGTCCGATGTCGACTTCGGCCGCGACCCCGCCTGGGCCGCTGCGACCTTGCGCTACATGGCGCGCGACCCCGCGCAACGCGCCGCCCATCCGCAGGAGATGAGCGCCCAGGGCGCGCCCGGGCGCCGGGTCGTGCTGGCGCTCGGCCACGAGCACGTGCTGCCGGACCAGGGCTCGTTGCTGGCGCGGATGCCCGGCACGCGGGACGAACGCTACGCGCAGCTGCGGGCCTACCTGGCTTTCCTGTACGCCCACCCCGGGCGCAAGCTGCTCTTCATGGGCAACGAGTTCGCCCATGTGCGCGAATGGCAGCACGAGCAGGGGCTCGACTGGTCGCTGCTCGACGACCCGGCGCACCTCGGCGTGCAGCGGCTGGTCGGGGATCTGAACCGGTTGCTGCGGGCCACGCCGGCGCTGTACGAACGCGACTTCGAACCGGCCGGCATCGAATGGATCGAGCCGGGCGACGGCCGTCGAGCCGTGCTGAGCTTCCTGCGCCGGGGCCACGCGAGCGACGCACGGCTGCTCACAGTGTGCAACTTCGACGCCGTGTCGCAGCCGCAGCTGCGCATCGGCGTGGCGCAGCCCGGCAGCTACGCGCTGCGACTCGACACCGACCATGCCCTCTACGGCGGTGCCACCGCGCACGCTGTCGCAACCCACAGCAGCGAGCCGTGGGCCGCCCACGGCCACGCTCATTCGATATCGATCAGCGTGCCCGCCTACGCGACCGTGATGCTCGCGTGGCAAGCCGCTTGAGCCCGCTCGATATCGGCCGCGCCTGGCCACTCGGGGCGCAGGTGGATGGCGACGGCGTCAATTTCGCGATCGTTTCGGCCCACGCGACGGCCGTCGAGCTGTGCCTGTTCGATGGCAGCGGCCGGGTCGAGGAGAGGCGCATGCCGCTGCCGGGCCGGCGCGGCGATGTCTGGCACGGACGGCTGCCGGCCGCCGGCGCCGGTCTGGTCTACGGCTGGCGCGCGCACGGCCCGTGGGCGCCCGAGTGCGGGCACCGGTACAACCCGGCCAAGCTGCTGCTCGACCCTTACGCGCGCGAGATCGTCGGACGCTTCGAGTGGGACGACAGCCACCGCGGCGCCGACCCCGCCGATGCGGCCAAGCCCGATCCGCGCGACAACGGCGCGCTCGCGCTCAAGGCCCGCGTGGTCGACGACGCCTACGACTGGAACGGTGATGTCGCTCCGGCGACCCCACTCGCCGATACCCTGCTGTACGAACTGCAGGTCAAGGGCTATACGCAGCGCCATCCGCAGGTCCCGGCGGCCCTGCGCGGTCGCTACGCCGGCCTGGCCAGCGACGCCTCGATCGCGCACCTGCACGCGCTGGGCATAACGGCCGTCAGCCTGCTGCCGGTGCACCAACACCTCGACGAAGAGCGGCTGGTCGCGTTCGGCCTGCGCAACTACTGGGGCTACAACACGATCGGCTATTTCTGTCCCGACCCGGTGTTGTCGGGCGCGACCGACGGCCGCGGTGTGCGCGACGAGTTCCGCGCCATGGTCAAGCGCCTGCACGCGGCGCGGATCGAGGTGATCCTGGACGTCGTCTACAACCACACCGCCGAGAGCGACGAGACCGGCCCGACGATCAGCTGGCGCGGTCTCGACAACGCGGGCTACTACCGCCTCAACGCCGGCGATCCGACGCGTTACGAGAACCACACCGGTTGCGGCAACACGCTCGACCTGCGCCACCCGCGCGTGATCCAGATGGTGCTGGACAGTCTGCGCTACTGGGTGCTCGAGATGCATGTCGACGGCTTTCGCTTCGACCTCGCGCCGGTGCTCGGCCGCACCGATGTCGGCTACAGCCCGCACGCGCCGTTCTTCACCGCGCTGGCGCAGGATCCGGTGCTGGCCGGCGTGAAACTGATCGCCGAACCGTGGGATGTCGGGCCGGGCGGCTACCGGCTCGGCCAGTTTCCGGACCGCTGGGCCGAATGGAACGACCGCTTCCGCGACAGCATGCGCGGCTACTGGCTCGGGCAGGCCGCGGTCGATCGGATCGACCGCGGCGAGTTCGCGCGCCGCCTGTGCGCCTCGTCGGACATCTTCCACACCGCACAACGCCTGCCGGCCGAGTCGGTCAATTTCATCGTCGCCCACGATGGCTACACGCTGCATGATCTGGTCAGTTTCGAGCAGCGCCACAACGAAGCCAATCTCGAAGGCAACCGCGACGGCCACGGCCACAACCGGAGCTGGAACTGCGGGGTCGAAGGGCCGAGCGATGACCCCGCAGTGCACGCCCTGCGCCAGCGTCTGCAGCGCGCGCTGCTCGCGACGCTGCTGGTGGCGCAGGGCACGCCGATGCTGGTCGCCGGCGACGAACTCGGCCACAGCCAGGGCGGCAACAACAACCCGTATTGCCAGGACAACCCGACCACCTGGATCGACTGGGCCGGCGCCGATGCCGACCTGCTCGCCTATACCCGCCGGCTGATCGCATTGCGCCGCGAAGTGCGCGGCTTTCGCAACGCCTGGTACCGCGGCGTGGCGGGAGACGACGGGCTGCACGACGTGTCGTGGTGCGGTCCCGACGGTGGCGAGCTCGATGCCACCGACTGGCATGCGACCGAGGGCCGGGTGCTCGGCTGCCTGATCGGTCACCCCGCAGGCTCGGCGACGCCGTTGCTGCTGCTGTTCAATCCCGAGCCGGTCGACCGACCGTTCCGATTGCCGGACGGCACGTGGCACGCGCTGCTCGACAGCAGCCAACCGACCGGTGCGAACACCTCGCGTGACGCGAGCGTGGCGGTCCATCCGCTCGCCGCCCGCAGCGTCTGCGTGCTCCGCAAGGCGTAACGGTCGCTCCGACACACCCACCGCCGCGCCGCTTCTCGGGCAAGAAAAAAGGCACCCGGACCGGGTGCCTTTTTGTCGAAGCGGGGAACCTTCAGCGCACGACCGCGATTTGCTCGCGCTTGTCGCCCTTGTAGGTGTACAGGGTCAGCGCGCCATTCTTGATGTCGCCCTTGTCGTCGAAGGTGATGGTGCCGGTCACGCCCTTGTAACCGTCGGTCTTCGCGAGCACCGGCAGGTAGACCTTCGGATCGGCCGAGTCGGCCTTGACCATCGCAGCCACCATCACATTCACCGCGTCATAGACGTACGGCGCATAGATCTGCACGTCGGTGTTGAACTTGGCCTTGAACTTGGCACGGAAGTCGTCCATGCCGGCCTTCTGCTCGCCTTCGACACCCCCCGCCTCGGCGCACACCACCTGGCCGTCGGCCATCGCGCCGGCCGCCAGCTTGGGCAGTTCGCCGGTGCAGATGCCGTCGCCACCCATCATCTTGGCGGTGATGCCGAGCTGCTTCATCTGGCGCAGCATCGGGCCGGCCACGGCGTCCATGCCGCCGTAGAAGACCAGATCAGGCTTCTTGGACTTGATCGCGGTCAGGATGGCGGTGAAATCGGTGGCCTTGTCGGTCGTGTACTGCGCATCGACGACGTTGCCGCCCGAAGCCTTGACCGCCTTCGAGAATTCCTCGGCCACACCCTGCCCGTAGGCGGTGCGGTCGTCGATGACGGCGATCGACTTGCCCTTGATCTCCTTGATCGCATAGCGACCCAGCGTGCCGCCGAGCTGTCCGTCGTTCGCGACCACGCGGAAGACATTCTTCAGGCCGCGCGCGGTGACTTCGACGGCCGTGGCGGACGGCGAAATCATCGGAATGCCAGCCGCGTTGTAGACGAGCGAGGCAGGAATCGTGACACCGGAGTTCAGGTGACCGACCACGCCGTTGACCTTGGAGTCGGCCAGCTTCTGCGCGACCGCCGTGCCCTGCTTCGGGTCGCCCGCGTCGTCTTCGGCCAGCAGCTCGAAGGTCACCTTCTTGCCGCCGATCATCACGCCCTTGGCGTTCAGTTCCTCGATCGCCATGCGGGCGCCCATCTCGTTGTCCTTGCCCAGGTGCGCGATGCCGCCGCTGGTCGGGCCGACGTGGCCGATCTTGATTACCGAGGCATCACCGGCCGGCGGCGGCGGCGCGACCACGACGGTGGTGGCGGGCGCGGCGGCCGGCACTGCGACGACCGCCGTCTCCTGCTTGCCGCAGGCACCCAGCGTCATCGCGACCGCGACGGCTGACAGTGAATAGATGGATTGCCTCATTGGGACGATTTCCTTTCAGTTGGAACGCTGCTCACCCTTAAGCGCGCCCGTGTCGTGGATTGTGAATCGCGCCCGCGATATTCCCGGCGGGCGAGCCAAAAATCAATCGGGTGTTGTCTCGCCGTCACGGCCGGCCGCGGCGCTCGCGCGTTCCAGCTCCTGCGCGACCGCGCGCGCCACCAGCCCATGGAGCGTGGTCGCCAGTTCGGCCTGCAGCTCGCGGATCAGGCCGTCAGCGGCGCGCGCCAGCAGTGGTGCGAGTGCCTCGCGGAATCGGCTCTCGGCGGTCGCGTCGAGCTGGCGCTGAAGCTGGGCCAGCACCCGCGCCTGCAGTGCCTCTTCGGAAGGCGGGGTCGCCGCGGACGCGGCGGTTCGCACCTGCGCCGCCAAAGGCAATGCCGGTGCGACGAGCGCCGTCGCAGCGGCGGCTCCGGCTCGCGCCGAGGCGGGCGGCGCGAACTCGACCACCTCGGTCAAGGTCGGAACGCGCAGCGGCGGACCGGTGCGCGGCCCGCTCACGCGCCGGCCTCGTGGTGCACCAGCGCGTAGCCGCGCGCGGCGTAGTGCTTCCAGCGCGCCCGCCCGGCGGCGCGATCGGCGCCATCGGTCGACACGATCTCGATCAGCCGCGCATAGCGTTCGAAGCCACCCGGCAATTCGGTCCCGAGGTTGACCAGCACCTCGTGCAGCGCCACGTCGTCACACCGCTCGACCAACCAGACCGGGGTCGGCGCCAGCCGCTCCGACGGCGTCGCCCCGGCCGCGAGCAGCGCATGCGGCACGAACTCGGTCGGCTCGAAGGTCCAGAGCGCGCGATCGAGCCCGCGCAGCGTCGCCACCGGCGCGATCACGGCGACCCGGGCGCCCTGGCGCACCGCCTTGCGCAGCAAGCGGCACGCATAGGCCAGCCGGTCCGGCACGTTGACGTGGAAGCTGATCTCGGTCACCGCGACCTCACCCGCTGCGACGGCGCGAGACGGCCCGCGCAGGCCGCGGCATCAGCCCGCCTGCGCGAGGACGAAGTGGGTCAGCAAGCCGACCGGCCGGCCGGTCGCGCCCTTGGCGACGCCGCTCTTCCACGCCGTGCCCGCGATGTCGAGGTGCGCCCAGGGGTACTTGCCCGTGAAGCGGCGCAGGAACATGGCCGCCGTGATCGCACCGCCGGCACGTCCGCCGACGTTGCCCATGTCGGCGAAGTTGCTCTTGAGTGCTTCGTCGTACTCCTCGTCGAGCGGCATGCGCCAGCACGGGTCGAGCGCAGCGGCACTCGCGCTCTGCATCTGCTGCGCCACCGCCTCGTCGGCGGTGAAGAGGCCCGAGTGGTGATGCCCCAGCGCGACCACGCAGGCGCCGGTCAGCGTCGCCACGTCGACCACCACCGCCGGCTTGAAACGCTCGGCGTAGGTCAGCGCATCGCACAGGATCAGGCGCCCCTCGGCATCGGTGTTCAGGATCTCGATGGTCTGACCCGACAGGCTGGTGACGACGTCGCCCGGCTTCATGGCGTCGCCGCCTGGCATGTTCTCGCACGACGGAATGATGACGACCAGGTTGATCGGCGGCGCGAGTTCGGCGACCGCGCGCAGGGTGCCGAGCACGCTCGCCGCACCGCCCATGTCGAACTTCATCTCGTCCATCTCGGCCGAGGGTTTGATCGAGATGCCGCCCGAGTCGAACGTGATGCCCTTGCCGACCAGCACCACCGGCGCAGCGCCCTTGCGGCCGCCGTTGTAGCGCGCGACGATGAAGCGCAAGGGCTCGTCGGAGCCACGCGCCACGGCCAGGAACGAGCCCATGCCGATCTTCTCGACCGCCTTGCGGTCCAGCACTTCGACCTTGAGGTCGTAGTCCTTCGCCAGCTTCTGCGCCTGCTCGCCGAGGAAGGTCGGCGTGCCCTGGTTGCCCGGACGGTTGGCGCACTCGCGCGCCAACGTGACGCCGGCGGCGATCGCGCGCCCGCGCGCCAGGCCCTGCGCGACACCGGTCGCGTCGGTCTTGCCGCACAGCAGCGTCACCTTGGCAAGCGCGCCGGCCGGCGGCGCGCTCGGCTTGCTGTGGCGGTAGACATAGACCGCGTCGGTGGCGGCGCACACCACCGCCTCGGCCAGCACGTCGGTCCAGGGCACGCTGGCCAGCGCGACGGCGACGTGCTTGGCACCGAGCGATTTGACCTGCGCGAAGGCCGCCGCCGCGGCGGCCTTGATCGCCTTGGGGGTGGTCGCGCCGGAGGCGGCGACGACGACGCGCGGCGACTGCATGCCGGCGACCCGGTGCAGGTAGAGCGTCTTGCCGGCCTTGAGTTGGAAATCGCCGAGTGCGATCGCATCCTCGATCAGGGCACCGAGGGCCGGGTCGAGCCCGGGGTCGAGGACGTCTCCGACGGCGATCAGCACCAGGGCGTCGAAGCCCAGGTTGGCCAGTGCCGACGGGGCGGCGATCTGATGTCGAAAGTCCATAATCGAAAGTTGTTTAGCCATGGTCAAGATGTTATTCGATTCCACTTTGCGCAAGGACCTGGCCCGCA
>JBDSZM010000329.1:0-6938 GCA_039925165.1 Burkholderiaceae bacterium | reverse complement strand
GCTCGCCGTTCGGGCCGTCGGCGGCGATCACGAAGTCGGTCCACGGGTCGGCGCTCACGTATCCCTGCGATCGAAGATAGGCGGGGTAGCCCGACTCTTCGCCCGGCGCGTGGTGGCCGTCGTAGCGATCGATCTCCTCGAATCCGCCGCGTGCGAGCAGGTGGCCGAGCTCGCTCGTGCCGTCGATGCGCAGCCGGTTCATGCCGTCGTGGTCGGGCATCACGTGGGTCTTGCCGGCCAGCACCAGGCGCCGTCCCGCGCCGCGCAGGTACTCGCCCAGCGTCACCTCGTCGATGCCCAGCGGCACCCGATTCCAGGTCGCGCCGTGGCTGGATGGATAGCGGCCGGTGTAGTAGCTCATCCGCGACGGGCCGCAGACGTTGGAGTTGACGAAGGCGTTCGAGAAGCGCACGCCGCGTCGCGCCAGGGCGTCGATGTTGGACGTGCGCAGGTACGGGTGGCCGGCGCAGCCGAGGTGGTCGGCGCGCAACTGATCGCACATGATGAACAGGACGTTGCGGATCTCGGTCATGGGGGGCGGCGATGGCGTCGGGCGGCTCAGGTCGGTGAGCGGGTTGGGCATCACGGTGCGGGGGTCTCGCGGGCCGGAGCAGCCAGCGCCTTGCGCATGATCATGCCCGTCATGGTGTAGCCGAGCGATCGGTACAGCGCCTGCGGCCCGAGCGCGTGGCCGAAGACGTGCAGACCCAGGCTGGCCAGGCCCTGTTCGTGCGCCACCGCCTCGAGCCAGACCAGCGCCGCGCGGGCGTGGCCGCGGCGCCGGTGCGCCGGCGCGACATTCAGGTTGTAGACGAAGCCGACCCGGCGCTCGGCCGGTCCGCTGCTGCCGTACCAGAGAAAGCCGACCGGCGTGCCGTGGTCGGCCGGCAGCGCGGCCATGTCGGCCGGATCGGTCGGCGCCGCACCCTCGCGCAACTCGAGGATGTGATGGTCCGGCGTCAGGACGCCGTTCGGCAGCAGCGTCGCCATTTCGGCCCGCGCCAGGTCGGGCGCCGTCGCCGCCGACCAGCGGCCGCCGTCGACGCAGTCCTGCGCGTAGCTGGCGGTCGCGGTCTCCAGGAATCCGGCGTAACGCTGTGGCGGCATCGGCACGACGAGGGTCGTGGGCGCATCGCTGCGCGCCGCGTGCGCCGACCCCGCGGGCGCGAGCGCGCAGCGCATGTGGACCTTGGCGACGTGGCCGTCGCCCACCGCGACCGCCTGCGGCTCGAGGCCCCAGGCCCGGAAGCCACAGTGTTCGTAGAGCGAGCGGGCGCCGAGGTTGGTCTCGGTCACCGTGAGTTGCACCGCGCTGATGCCGCCGCGCGCCCCGGCCTGCGTCAGCACCGCTTCGACCAGCCGGCGCCCGATGCCGGCCCGACGGTGCGCCGCGGCGACGCACATGCCGAACAGCTCGGCCTTGTGGCGCACCCGCGCGCGGGTCTCGAAGCCCAGCCCCGCGACGCCTGCCAGCGCGCCGTCGCGGCGTTCGGCCAGCACCATCCGCAGCGGGCGCTCGCCGGTTGCCAGCCGTGCCTGCCACCACGCGAGCGGCAGTGCGGCGCGCTCCCCGACGCTCGAGGTGTAGGCCTCGGGATGGCGCGCGTAGGCCTCGAGCATGAAGGCGCGGTACTCGGCGGCATCGGCGGGCAGGAGACGCAGGACGGGCATGGGCGACCGAAGAATAGCGTTCGCGCGGACGCGCGACCGTCGACGTCAGCGTGCCAGGTCGAGCCGGCGCGCGTAAAGCCGGTTCTCGACGTGCCGGCCGCCGAACGCGTGGTCGGTCGCGCCCAGGTCGCGGTAGGCGCACGCCACGTAGAAGGCGCGTGCCCGCGCGTTGCCGACCCACGCCGTCAACCACAGCGTGCGGCTGCCTGCCTCGGCGGCCCGGCGTTCAGCGTGCTGCAGCAAGCGCGTCCCGAGCCCGTGGCGCAACGCCGGCGACTGGACATACAGCCGGAGCAGTTCGCTCGTCGCCGGGCCCGGCACCCGCGCGTGGCCGGTGCCCACGACGAGGTGGGCATAGGCGAGCAGGTGGTCGCTGCGCTCGGCCACGACGAGGTGCATGCGGGGGTCGGCCAGGTCGCGCTCGAAGACGGCACGCGAGCACTGCGCCTCGACCTCCTGCGCCAGCGCCTCGCTGATGCCGTCGGTCGCGTAGGTCTCGAGGAAGACCTGAGTCGCCAGCGCATGCAGGCGCTGCGCGTCGTCGGGCCGGGCCGGACGGATGCCGACCGACGGCGCTGCGGCGTCGACCTGCGTCATGCCGCGGCGCTGTCGCCGAAGCGCGCCGCCGAGCGGTCCTTGGCCTTGACGGCCTCGACCTCGCGGTCGCGCGGTTCGGCGTGGGTGACCAGGGTGTCGATCAGCCGGCGAGCCGAGGCCGCCACCTCGTCGACCGCACGCTCGAACGCCGCCGCGTTGGCCTGCGACGGCACGCTGTAGCCGCTGAGCTTGCGTACGAACTGCAGCGATGCGTCGCGAATTTCGAGCTCGGTGGCCGGCGGCTCGAAGTTGAAGAGGGTCCGGATATTCCTGCACATGGCGACGTCCTCGCGGGTCCGGGGGGTTCTGGCGGCTGGCCGTCGATTGTCGGCGGCGGCCGTGTTCGCGTTCGAGCGTGCGCTCATGGCCGCCGTGCCCGGTCGACGCAACCCTGCACCGGCCGGGTGGGCGGGGCCGACAGAGGGCGGATCGCGTCCCCGGCGTGTTCGGACGGGACCTCCGCCGTCACGCTGCAGGGGATCGGGGCCGTCGTCGGCGGGTGAGTCGAGGCGCACGCGCCGGTCCGCGCCGGCGTCCGCGCTGGGCGGATTCGGAACCGGTCATCGGACCGCCGGTCCGGTCGCCCGCGATGCCACGTTCGGCTCGGCGGTATCGAACTCGATCCCGCCGATGTATCCGTACAGCGCGTTGTAGACCGCGCATCCGATGACCACCGTGACGTACATGATGACCAGGTAGCCGAGCGGCATGACGAGCATCATCGCCATCGGCGGACGCTGGCCCGCCGGTGCGAAGGTCGAGACCAGCAGGAACACCGGGACCAGCAAGACCAGCGAGCCCACGGCCATCAGGACCGCGATGACCTTGGCGTTCTGGTGCGGCGACAGGCGCGCGATCTGTTGCGTCATGGGGTGGGCGCCTCCCGCGCCGGCGGTGTGGACCGGCCAATGTAGCGGGGCCGACACGGCGGCGCACCCCCGGTGCGCGACGCAGCCGGGACGGCTCATACGCCGGCGACCGGCGGTCCCTTCAGCTCGACCACGTTGCCCTCGGGATCGTCGAGGTACATCGACGGGCCCGCGCCCTCGGCGCCGAAGCGCATGGCCAGCGGCCCGGCGCTGCGACCGTGTGCGGCCAGGTGGGCGCGGATCTGCGCCTCGTCGAACGGTTCGACGCGCAGGCAGTAGTGATCGAGGTTGCGGCCTTCGGCGGCGGGCGGTGCTCCGCCCGCGCGGCCGAGCACGCCGTCCACCGGCGCCAGGTCGATCAGCGAGCGTCCGGCACGCAACTGCACCAGGCCGATCGCCTCCTGGCGCCGCTCGACGCTGCAGCCGAGCACGCCGACGTAGAAGCGCAGCATGACGTCGAGGTCGACGACGCGCAGCACCAGGTGGTCGATCTCGCGGATCGGAATCATCGGCTCGTCGTCACGTTGGCCCGCGCCGCCGGCCGGCGCGCGCGGGATCAGGGTGGATCGTCATGGACCGGGTCGGCGTCGTCGGGGTCGCCAGTGTGCGGCAGCGTTGCTCGGGCTGGCAAGCCGGCGCCGGCGCCGCGCGCCGCGATGACGGAAGATCGCAACCTCGAGCATCAAGGGTCTGCAACATGTCCAAACTGAAGGTGGCAGCGTTCTCGGTATCGATCGACGGCTACGGGGCGGGGCCGCGCCAGGACCTGCAGAACCCCCTGGGCGTCGGCGGCCTCACGCTGCCCGAGTGGTTCTTTCACACGCGCACCTTTCAGACCATGATCGGCGGCGCCGGCGGCACGACCGGTCTGGACGAGGCCTACGCGCAGCGTGGCATGGCCAATCTGGGCGCCTGGATCATGGGCCGCAACATGTTCGGCCCGTTGCGCGGCCCCTGGCCCGACGACGCCTGGAAGGGCTGGTGGGGCGACACGCCGCCGTACCACGTGCCGGTCTTCGTGCTCACGCACCACGCGCGCGATCCGGTCGAGATGGCCGGCGGCACCACCTTCCACTTCGTCACCGGCGGCATCCACGAGGCGCTGGAGCGCGCGCGCGAGGCCGCCGCGGGCCGCGACATCCGGATCGGCGGCGGTGTGCAGACGGTGCGTCAATACCTGCAGGCCGGTCTGGTCGACGAGCTCCACCTGGCGCTGGCACCGGTGCTGCTCGGCAGCGGCGAGGCGCTGTGGCCGGGCATCGACCTGGCAGCGGCCGGCTTTCGCTGCACCCAACGCGAGCCGACCGGGCATGCGATGCACGTGGTGCTGACCAAGGGTTGAGCGGCGGCCCGCGCCAGTCACCGGCTGCCGGGCCGCGGGTCGGCGAGCAGGTCGACGTAGGCGGTCTGCACCAGCTGCTCCGGCGCGATGCCCAGCCGGTCCATCAGCGCATCGGCTTCGGCCACCCCGGCTGCGGCCGACTCGCCCTCGTGCAGCACCACCTCGAGTTCCAGGAAGTCGCCGAGCCCGACGACGCGATCGAGGTGCACGCGCGTGCGCCCGACCCGGTATAGGGTGCGCTGCTTCACCACCCGCCCGGCCTGCCCGTGGGCGAGCGTCAGGCAGGCGCGCAGCCCGTCCGGGTCGGTGGTGGGCGTGCGCAGGTAGAACGACTCCTTCGGGCCCGGCTGGTCGGGCCGACGATAGAAGATCAGCTCGCCCCGGGCGGCCGAAAAGGCGCGCAGCTTGAGTCGGCCGGCATCGCAGCGGAAGAAGGTGTCGTCCTGCGCGATCTCGATCGGTCCCTCGGTGGCGAGCGCGGCGGCGCGGGGCTCGAGCGACTCGACGCTGGCGATCTGCGCCTTGATCTCGATGTTGCGGGCCATGGGCGGTGCGGCGGCGTTCGACGCGGACTCAACCGAGCTGCGCCGGGTTCATCCGCCACAGCGAGTAGGTGAGGGCGGTCGCAAACCCGACCCACGCCAGATACGGCAGCAGCAGCGCCGCCGCCAACCGGTGCCAGCGCCAGAACGCCACCATGGTGGCGGCGACCAGCAGCCACAGGACGACGATCTCGAGCAGCGCCAGCGCGCCCCGGTGCCATGCGAAGAAGATCCAGGTCCACAGCGCATTGAGGGCCAGCTGGGCGATGAACAGCGTCAGCGCGCCGCTCGCGCCGCGAAAGCCGCGCTCGCGCCATACCAGCCACGCCGCGATCGCCATCAGCCCATACAGCACGGTCCAGACCGGCCCGAACAGCCACGCCGGCGGCGCCCAGCTCGGCTGCGACAGGAAGGCATAGAACGAGGCGGCCCGCACGGATGCGACCGCGCCAAGCGCGCCGGCGGCGAACACCACCGCCAGCCAGCCGAGGAGCCCGAGGGCCTGTTGCGTGAGGGATTGTCGGGTCATGGGTGAGGATCGGTTGGGTGAGGTGAGCGACGCGCTGGCCACGAAGGTCGAGCCTGCATGAGTCCGCTAGAACATCGTATTGCCGTTCGCGCTCGCGGCCGGCACCGGCTGCAGCACGTCCCAGTGCTCGACGATTTTGCCGTCGCCGTCGAGCCGAAAGATATCGATCCCGGCCCAGTCGCGGTGGGCGTCGGACGGCCATACCTGGTGGCAGTGCAGCACGACCAGATCGCCTTCCGCCACCGAGCGACGCACATGCACCCGCTTGCCGGGGTATTCGCGAGCCATGCGCTCGAAGTAGTCGATGAAGGCCTGCTTGCCGTCACCGACCTGCGGGTTGTGCTGGGTGTACGTCGCGCCCGCGTAACGCCACATCGCCTGTGCGGGCTGACCGCCGTTGAACATCAGCTCGTAGAAGGCGATCACCGTGCGCTTGTTGCGCGCCAGGGTGTCCGTCATATCGATCCTCCGGTGGTTGCACGGGCGCGGCCAGGGTACGCCCCGCGGCCCCGTCGGCAGCGGGCGCCCGCGTGACGAGTTGGCGTGCCCGCTGCTGCCCTGCGCGCTCCGAGATTGTCCCCATCGGCGAGGCGGCCTGCATCGACTACGCTCGCGCGGTGTCGAGCCGCTTTCCCAGCCCCATGCCCGTGAAAACCCCCGACCAGTTGCGCAGCGCGCGCTGGTTCGCCCCCGACGACTTCCGCTCGTTCGGCCACCGCTCGCGGGTGCTGCAGATGGGCTATGCGCACGTGGACTGGGTCGGCAAGCCGGTGATCGCGATCGTCAACACCTGGAGCGACGCCAACCAGTGCCACGCGCACTTCAAGCAGCGCGTCGACGACGTCAAGCGCGGCGTGCTGCAGGCAGGCGGCTTCCCGCTCGAGCTGCCGGCGATCAGCCTGTCGGAGTCGCTGGTCAAGCCGACCACCATGCTCTATCGCAACTTCCTCGCGATGGAGACCGAGGAGCTGCTGCGCAGCCACCCGATCGACGGCGCGGTGCTGATGGGCGGCTGCGACAAGACGACGCCCGGCCTCAACATGGGCGCGCTCAGCATGGGCCTGCCCTTCATCTATTTGCCGGCCGGTCCGATGCTGCGCGGCAACTGGAAGGGCAAGGTGCTGGGCTCCGGCTCGGACGCCTTCAAGTACTGGGACGAGCGCCGCGCCGGCTGGCTGTCCGACGCCGCTTGGCGCGAGATGGAAGCCGGCATCGCGCGCAGCCACGGCACCTGCATGACCATGGGCACGGCCGCGACCATGATGGGCATTGCCGAGGCGGTCGGCTTTGCGCTGCCCGGCGCGTCGTCGATCCCGGCCGCCGACGCCAACCACATCCGCATGAGCGCCGAGTGCGGCCGGCGCATCGTGCAGATGGTGTGGGACGAC
>JBDSZM010000328.1:0-2716 GCA_039925165.1 Burkholderiaceae bacterium | reverse complement strand
CGCGGTGAGGCCAGGGTCTGCTTGAATGGCGCCACCAGCTTGCGGCTGCGCAGCAGGCTGTCGACGAGCGGGCTGCGGCCCAGCGCAACGCCCTGGCCGGCGATCGCGGCCTGGATCAACTGGTCGTACATCGAAAAGTGGAGCACGCCCGCGGGGACCAGTCCCTCGAGCTTGAGCGCCCGCAGCCAGGTCGACCAGTTCACGAGTACGCCGGCCGCGTCCTGCTCCATGTGCAAAAGCGTGTGCAGGCGCAGGTCAGCTGGTTTTTTCAGCGGGCGCAACGGATCGCGCGCCAGCTTCGGGCTGCAGACCGGCACGATGACCTCGCCGAAGAGCCGGTCGGCGCCTTCGCCCACGCCTTCACGGGTGTGATAGCGAATGGCCAGGTCGACGCCGTCGCGATTCAGGTTGACGAAGCCGTTGGCCGCAGAGATCCGGACGTCGACGCCCGGGTACATGGCGGTAAATGCCGTCAGCCGCGGAATCAGCCAGACGCCGGCGAAACCGGGCGTCGTCGTGACCACGACGGTGCGGCGCTCGGTGCGCCGGCGCAGCCGCGCGCTGACCTCGTGCAGCTGGCCGAAAATCTCGCCGACGGCCTGGTACAGGGCGTGGCCTTCCTCGGTCAGGCGCAGCGCGCGATGCAGGCGCCGAAAGAGCGGCAGCTCGAAATGATCCTCGAGCGCCTTGATCTGCCGGCTCACCGCCGACTGCGTCAGCGCCAGTTCACCGGCCGCGCGGGTGAAGCTCAGGTGCCGGGCCGCTGCCTCGAAGGCCTCGAGCTGGCCGAGCGGCGGCAGGTCGTAGTGGCGCATCCCTCGGCCCGGCGCCGCTACTGCACCGGACCCTTCAACGCCGCCGGCAGCGGCACCGACATGACCTCGATGCCCTCCTCGCGCAGGGCATCGGCATCTTCGGCCGAGGCCTGGCCGCGGATGCCGCGTTCCTCGACCTCGCCGTAGTGGATGCGTCGCGCCTCTTCTGGAAATCGCGCGCCGACGTCTTCGGTGTTGGCGACCATGTGGCGCAGCGCACGCAACCAGTTCGACTGCAGCCGCGCGTGCGTCGCCGCGGCAGGGTCCGGCGACGCGTCGCGCGCCTTCGAAACGTTCAGGCGAGGGGCGCTGGGCAAACGGACGACGCCCGTGTCCTCGCACACCGGGCACTGCACGAGCGCGCGGCTTTGCTGCGACAGGAAGTCCTCTTCCGAGGCGAACCAGCCTTCGAAGCGATGGTCGTTGGCGCAGCGCAGGTTCAGGACCTTCATCGGCGCATTATCGGCAAAGCCCGTCAGGGCGGCGCGCGCCACTCGACCGGCCAGCGTCCCGAACGCCAACTCTGCAGCCACTGCAGGCCGATCAGGGTCTTGCCGTCCGTCACCACGCCGCGCTGCGCCAGGATCTCGAGCTCGTCGATGCCGATGCTGCAGACATCGAGAAACTCCCCGGCATCGAGTTGCCGCACTCCGGCAACGAGGTCGCGGGCGAACCAGATCTCGATTCCTTCGGTGGAGTAGGCGATGGCATTGTGGAAGAGTCCGGCACGCGCCCATGCGCCGGCCCGATAGCCGGTCTCCTCGATCAGCTCGCGCACCGCGCAGGCGAGCACGGGCTCGCCCGGTTCGACCTTGCCGGCCGGGAACTCGAGCATTGCCCGGCCCATCGGGTGACGCCACTGGCGCTCGACCAGCAGGCGCCCGTCTGGCAGCAGCGGCACCACCATTACCGCACCCGGATGAACGACGTACTCGCGCGTCGATTCGCTACCGTCCGGGACCCGGACACGGTCGCGGCGGACATCGAGAAAGCCGCCGCGGTAGACCTGGGTCGATTCGAGCGTCGCTTCGCGCAGATGCCCATCGGGCCCGCCGGGATCGGCAGGTGGCGGGGAGGAGCCGGCAGTCATTGAAACGTCGACGGGCAGCGCAGCGAGCTGGTCAGGTCGCGAGCGCGCGGACGATGGCCTGCGCGCATACCGCCATCAGGCCACCCGGCAGGATGCCGAGCAGCAGCACCGCGACGCCGTTGGCCGAGAGCAGCACGCGCACGTCGAGGCCGGCCTCGATAGGATGGGTGTCGACCGGCTCGTCGAAGAACATCAGCTTGACGACCCGCAGGTAGTAGAACGCGCCGAGCAGCGACAGCACGACCGCGACGACGGCAAGCCAGATGTAGCCGCCGACATTGGTCGACACCAGCGACTGCAGCACCGCGAGCTTGGCGTAGAAACCGACGGTCGGCGGGATGCCGGCGAGAGAGACCATGAAGATCGCCATCACGCCGGCGAACCAGGGGCTGCGCCGCGCGAGGCCACGGAAGTCGTCGAGCTGCTCGGCCTCGTGCCCCTGGCGCGACAGCAGCATGATGATGCCGAAGGTGCCGAGCGTCGTCAGCACGTCGGTGATGACATAGAACAGCGACGAGCTGTAGCCGTTGCCGGCCGACAGCGTGTTGCCGCTGACCACGCCCGGGGTCAGACCGAGGAGCATGAAGCCGACCTGGGCGATGGTCGAGTACGCCAGCATCCGCTTGATGTTGGTCTGGGCGATGGCGGCGAGGTTGCCGAGCAGCATGGAACCGACCGACAGCAGGATCAGCATCTGCTGCCAGTCGACTGCCAGGCCGAGCATGCCCTCTACCAGGAGGCGGATCGTGATGGCGAAGGCCGCCAGCTTCGGCGCTCCGCCGACGAGCAAGGTGATCGCGGTCGGTGCACC
>JBDSZM010000327.1:0-2883 GCA_039925165.1 Burkholderiaceae bacterium | reverse complement strand
GGCCGCGGCGAGCTGTTCGGCCAGGGTCTGGGTGCCAGCGTCGAGAAGTTGCACTACCTGCCCGAGGCGCACAACGACTTCCTGCTGGCGGTGGTCGGCGAGGAACTCGGCTTCGTCGCCGTCGCCGCGGTCATCTTCGCCTTCTTCTGGCTGGCCCGCCGCATGTTCCACATCGGCCGCCAGGCGGTCGCGCTCGACCGCGTCTTCGCCGGCCTGTATGCGCAAGGCATCGGCATCTGGTTCGGCGGCCAGGCCTTCATCAATATCGGCGTCAACCTCGGCGTGCTGCCGACCAAGGGCCTCACGCTGCCGCTCGTCAGCTATGGCGGTTCGGCGATGCTGGTCGGGCTGGTGGCGCTGGCGGTCGTGCTGCGAGTGGACGTTGAAAACAGGCAACTCATGCGCGGAGGCCGCGCATGAACGCGATGTTGCAGCCTTGCTGCGACGTCGCGTCGGCGCGCAGCGCCGGGGGCCTGTTTCGGTGCAGGCTCATGTCGCGCAGCGACGTGAAGCGCACGGCGTGCGCGGGCCGGAACCACAACAGGCAACTCATGCGCGGAGGCCGCGCATGAACGCGATGTTGCAGCCTTGCTGCGACGTCGCGTCGGCGCGCAGCGCAGGAGGCCGGTTTCGGCGCAGGCTCATGTCGCGCAGCGACGTGAAGCGCACGGCGTGCGCGGGCCGGAACCACAACCGGCAACTCATGCGCGGAGGCCGCGCATGAACGCACGCCATCTCGTGGTCATGGCCGCGGGCACCGGCGGCCACGTCATCCCGGGGCTGGCGGTGGCGCGCGAGATGCAGTCGCGCGGTTGGAGCGTGAGCTGGCTCGGCACCACCCACGGGATCGAGAACACGCTGGTGCCGGCGGCGGGGATCGCGCTCGATGCGATCGCGTTCTCCGGGCTGCGCGGCAAGGGCTGGCGCCACACGCTCGGCGGCGGGGTGCGGCTGCTCGGCGCCTTCGCGAGTTGCCTGCGCATCCTGCGTCGGCGCGGCGCGAGCGCGGTGCTGGGCATGGGCGGCTATGTCTGCTTTCCCGGCGGCACGATGGCGGCGCTGCTGCGCAAGCCGCTGCTGCTGGTCAATGCAGACGCCGCCCTGCTGATGAGCAACAAGGCGCTGCTGCCGGTGGCCGCGCGGGTGGCGTTCGGTTTCGACGGCCCGGCGGCACGGCAGACGAAGCGTGCGGTCGTCACCGGCAACCCGGTGCGCGCCGAGATCGAGGCATTGCCCGAGCCGGCGCAGCGCTACTCGGACCGCAGCGGCGCGCTGCGGCTGCTGGTCGTCGGCGGCAGCCTGGGCGCCAAGGCACTCAACGACTGCCTGCCGCAGGCGCTCGCCTTGATCGCGCCGGCGCAGCGACCGCTGGTAGTGCAGCAGACCGGCACCGCGCACCACGCCGCGGTCGAGACGGCGTACCGGCAGGCCGGTGTCGAGGCGACCGTGCTGCCCTTCATCGACGATATGGCGCGGGCCCTGGCCGACTGCGACCTGATCGTCTGCCGCGCCGGCGCGGTGACGGTGAGCGAGCTGTGCGCGGCCGGCGTCGCCGCGGTGCTGGTGCCGCTGGTGGTCAGCACCACCTCGCACCAGCGCGACAACGCCCAGTGGCTGGCCGGGCACGACGCCGGGATTCACCTGCCGCAGGCCGAGCTGACGCCGCGCGCGCTGGCGGACCTGATCGCCGGCCTGACCCGCGACGCGTTGCTCGCGATGGCCACCCGGGCGCGCGCGCTGGCCCGGCCGAAGGCCGCGGCCCGCGTCGCCGACGAGATCGAAAGGCTGGTGGCGGCATGAACGGCGCCGGTGCACAGCACAACGTCGGAGCCGATGGGCGGGCCGAGCGCCGGGCCGCTCCCAAGCCGGCCCGCGGCCCCCTCGGGGGGCCGGCCGCTGTAGTCAGCGGACGGGGGGCTCCGAACGGCGCTGGGCCGCTCCCGAGCCGTTCGCACCCCCTCGGGGGGCCGGCGCGCAGCGCCGTGGGGGCTCCGAACGGCGCTGGGCCGCTCCCGAGCCGTTCGCACCCCCTCGGGGGGCCGGCGCGCAGCGCCGTGGGGGCTGGATGAAACACGCCGTCAAGCACATCCACTTCGTCGGCGTCGGCGGCGCCGGCATGAGCGGCATCGCCGAGATCCTGCACAACCTCGGCTACACGGTATCCGGCTCGGACCAGAACGCCAGCCCGACCGCGAGCCGGCTCGCCTCGCTCGGCATCCGGGTCGCCATCGGCCACGACGCGGCGCACATCGACGGCGCCGATGCGGTCGTCACCTCGACCGCGGTCGGCGGCAGCAACCCCGAGGTGCTGGCGGCGCGCGCGCGCCGGGTGCCGGTGGTGCCGCGCGCGGTGATGCTGGCCGAGCTGATGCGCCTGAAGCAAGGCATCGCGATCGCCGGCACGCATGGCAAGACGACCACCACCAGCCTCGTCGCCAGCGTGCTGGCGCAGGCCGGGCTCGACCCGACCTTCGTGATCGGCGGGCGCCTGGCCGCCGCCGGCGCCAACTCGCGGCTGGGCAAGGGCGACCACATCGTTGTCGAGGCGGACGAGTCGGACGCCTCGTTCCTGAACCTGATGCCGGTGATGGCGGTGGTGACCAACATCGACGCCGACCACATGGACACCTACGGCCACGACTACGCGCGGCTCAAGCAGGCCTTCGTCGAGTTCATCCACCGCATGCCGTTCTACGGCGCCGCCATCCTGTGCAGCGACGACGCCGGCGTGCGGCAGATCATGCCGATGGTCTCGCGGCCGATCGTCACCTACGGCCTGGGCGAGGATGCAATGATTCGCGCGGTCGACCTTCAGGCCGATGCGGGCACGATGCGCTTCACGGTGCGCCGGCGCAACGGCGTGCAGATGCCCGACATCGCGGT
>JBDSZM010000326.1:0-2837 GCA_039925165.1 Burkholderiaceae bacterium | reverse complement strand
GGGCGGCTTCGTCGCCGCGACCCTGGCGGCCTGGTGGCACCAGCGGCGCGGCGCGGTGGTGCTGCCGTACCTGGCCGCGGTCGCGCTCTTCGCCGCCTGGATCGGCGGGGTCACGCTGACACTGTTCCAGCTCGGCAACGTCGACAGCGTGACCGCGGCGCGGCTCGAGAGCCTGGCCGCGCCGTTCGCCTCCGACAACGACCAGCTCGCGCTGGTCTCGTGGTTCCAGCGTGCGGCGCCGGCCGACGGCTACGGCCTCGGCGCGTCGCCCTGGTGCGGGCACGCCGCCTCGGGCCGCTGCAGCGGCGTGCCGGCGCAGGTCCACAGCGACTACACCTTCACCGCGCTGGTCGGCGTGTTCGGCGCGGCGGCGGCCTGGGCCGGCTGGGTCGCCTGTGCCCTGTGGCTGCACCGCCTGATCCGCCACCACGGCCGGGTCACGCGCGGCGAGCCGCGACTGGTCGAGCATGCCGGCCGGCTGGCCGACGATGGCCAGGGGCTGCTGAGCTGGGTCGGCGTGGCCTGGGTCGTGCTCACGCTGTGCCAGCTCGCGGTGACGGTGGCCGGCAACCTGGCGGTGCTGCCGCTGACCGGCGTGACCTTTCCGTTCGTCAGCTTCGGCATGACCTCGCTGGTCGTCAACTTCGCGTTCCTGGCGCTGTGTCTCAACGTCAACCTGCCGACGCCGGTGCGCCATGGTTGATGGCGCCTCCCATCGCCCGCAGCGCGTGCCGCCGCCGGTGGCCCCGCTGGCTGCGCCGCCCTTGCCGGCGCGCCCGCGACGCAGCCTGCTCGACTTCGCCATCGCCGCCAGCCTGGCAGTGCTGCCGGTGATGCTCGGGGTGGTCTGGCTGGTGGCGGTGGTGCGGCCGGCCGATCCGCAGTCGGCCCAGCGGCTGGGCGGCACCGACCGCTATGCCAGCGTCCGCCACATCGCCGCGCTGCGCACTTTCGAGCCGGCCGTGGTGCCGCGTCCGGTCGCGCCCTTGCCCGACGCCGAGGCGGTGCTGGCGGGCGTGCCGGCGTGTCGCGCCGACTGGGGCCTGCGGATCGATGCGCGCCGCTGGTTGCTGCGCCAGCTCGGCGCCGATGTCGCGACGCCGACGCCGGCCGAGCAGATCGCGGCGCGGCTGGCCGAACTCGACGCCGCGCTGCTGCGCTTCAGCGGCCGCGAGAACCCGCGCGTCGAGCGGCCGCTCGGGCTCGACGCGGCGCGCTGGTTCGCCGCCGCGCGGCAGACCCTGGCGACGCCGCTGGCCTCGGCGCGCGAGGGCCGGTCGTTCGAGCTCGGTTGCGCCGATCTGGCGACCGCACTCGGCGCGCTGGTGCGCTCGGATGCGCGGCTGCTCGAGACCCTGGGCTGGCGTGGCACCACCGGCAAGGTGGCGCTCGCCGGCTGGTCGCCCGGCCAGCAGGTCGCCATCAACGAGAGCCAGGTGATGCGGCGCAATCCCTGGAGCGGCGTCGCCGGCTGCGTCTTTCTCGGCGGACCGGCCGACGGCAGTGCGCCGCGCCACTATCTGGCCGGGGTGCGCAGCGCGCAGCGCCGCACCTGCGCGGTGCCGGGCGCGATCCCGATTGCCGGCGAGCCGAACGGCGCCGAGGCGGTCGACGATCCGCGCTGGAGCGTCCCGCCGTCGTTGCAGACGCTGCTGCAGCCGCTCGACGCGCTGCGCCAGCCGTCGCAGGCGCTCTATCGCCAGCTTGCCGGCGACCTGCCGGCCGGTGTCGCGGCGCCGCATCGGCGCACCGTCGATGGCGCGGCGGTCGATGTCGGCTACAGCGTCGGCGTGACGATCGATCCGGCGCTGCAGGCGCTGGCGCAGAAGACCGCCGCCTGCTACACCGGGCGGCACGACGTCTGCCGCAGCCTGGGCATGCACCGCAGCGACGACGACGCCCCGCCGGCCGACGCCAGGCCGAAGCCGGGCGCCAAGCCAGCCCCCGCAGCGGTCCGCGACATCGGCCAGCCGCTGTTCGAAGGCGCGATGGTGCGGATGGCGGCGGTGGCGGTGATCGACGTCGCCAGCGGCCGCATCGAGGCGCTGGCCGGTGCCCTGTCGCCGTGTGCGCGCCAGGAGGTCGACGGCCCCGGCCGCGCCGCCGGCTGCGACCGCCGGCTGCCGTACCCGGTCCAATACCGGCCCGACGCGCTGCTCAACCCGGCGGTCTTCCACGACGCCATGCCGGCCTCGACCATCAAGCCGATCATGGCCGCCGCCTTCCTGGCCGATCCGAAGGTCGGTCCGCGCTGGCTGGCGACCGAGCGCGTCGCGATGCAGCGCGCGGCCGGGCCGGCGCGAGCAGCCGACTCCGCCGAGCCGGCCACGTCGGTGCCCGACTTCGCGCCCGCCGCCGCCACCCCGCCGCGCGACAGCCTGCGCGGCCAGTTGATGCGCTCCGACTCGGCGCGCTTCCTCGACCGCATGTTCTGCTTCGAGAGCGGCTATGCGAGCTGCCGCCGGCCGTGGGACGTGCAGGCCAGCGCGACTCGGTTCGGCTGGAACGGCGGCTGCGCGACCGGCACCGCGCACGGTGCCGATGCCTACGGTTGCGGCCGCCACGACCTGCTGTTCGGCCGTGCCGCGGCCCCGGTCCCGGACGTCGACCGGTTCGGCCCCGCTGCGTCGCTGCGTGCGCCGGCCACGCCGGTCGCCTACGGCCGCCTGATGAGCGAACCGCGTGCCGGCAAGGCCGGGGCGGCGATGGCGTTGATGGCCTTGATGCGGCTCGATCCCGGCATCGTGCAGCGCTGCGCGAGCGGCGTCGACGGCCGGCGCGGCAGCGACGACGACTGGGAGAAGTGCAAGGGCGGGGCGGTGGTCGACGTGGTCGCC
>JBDSZM010000325.1:0-6653 GCA_039925165.1 Burkholderiaceae bacterium | reverse complement strand
CGGCCTTGGCGGCGAGCGGATTGACCGGGTTGAACTCGACGACGTTGATGCCGGCGTCGCTCAGCCGCTTGAAGTACTCCTTCTTCGTGCCGAGCGTGCCGACGCCGTCGTGGATCAGATTGACCTGCACGCCTTGCGCCTGCTTGGCGATCAGCGCGTCGGCGAGCTTGCGGCCGACCTCGTCGTCCTCGAGGATGTAGGTTTCCATGTTGATGCTGTCGCGCGCACCGGCGATCGCGCTGAACATGGCAGCGTATGTGTTCGGGCCGTTCTCGAGGATGACGACCCGGTTTCCGAGGACGAGCGGGCTGTCGGCGACGGCCTGCTCGAGCGCGAGATGGCGCGCCAGCACGTCGCTGCGTTCGGCGCCGCCCAACTGGGCGATCAGCTCCTTGCTGCGCTCGGGCGAGACGATGCGCCCGTTGGCGGCCTGGAACTGGACGCCGGCCGGATCGGGCCGGGCCATGTCGGGCGTGATCACCGGCAAGCTGCTGCAGCCCGCCAGGGCGAGAACGAGCACCGCGCCCGTGCCGCGCAACCCGGTACACATCGAGAATCGATTCAAGCCCATGTCTCCGAAGTCCTGTTGCACGAGTGTGCGGGCAACGGCTCAAGCGCTGGCGAGTGCGCGCGCGGATTCCGTCACCAGGGCGGGGCCTTTGTAGATGAAGCCCGTGTAGATCTGAACGAGATCGGCGCCAGCCTCGCGCTTGGCTCGTGCATCGGCGCCCGACATCACACCGCCGACGCCGATGATGGGATAACGCGGGCCGAGGGCTTTGCGCAGACCGGTGATGACGGTGTTCGCCTTCGGAGCAAGCGGCGCTCCCGACAATCCGCCGGTCTCCCCCGCGTTCGCGTGGCCGGCAATGCCGTCGCGAGCGAGCGTCGTATTGGTCGCGACCAGGCCGTCGACCGGATGGCGCGACACGATCGCCGCGATCGCCTCGATCTGGCCGCCGTCGAGATCGGGAGCGATCTTCAGGAACATCGGAACTTTCCTGCCGTGCTCTTCGGCGAGCTCGGCGCGGCGCGCGCCCAGGGTGGCGAGCAGCGCGTCGAGGGCGGCATCGGACTGCAGCGTGCGCAGGCCCTTTGTGTTCGGGCTCGAGATGTTGATGGTCACGTAGTCGGCGTGCGGGTAGACGGCTGCAAGGCCGAGCAGGTAGTCGTCGGCGGCACGCTCGATCGGCGTCGCCGCGTTCTTGCCGATGTTGAGGCCGAGGATTCCGCCTCGGGCGCGAAAGCGCGCCTGCCTGACATTGGCCACGAACGCGGCCAGCCCGTCGTTGTTGAAGCCGAGCCGGTTGATCATCGCGCCGGCCTCGGGCACGCGGAAGATGCGCGGCTTCGGATTGCCCGGTTGTGCCAGCGGCGTCACGGTGCCGACCTCGACGAAGCCGAAGCCCATCGCGCCGAAGGCGTCGATGCAGCGGCCGTTCTTGTCGAGGCCCGCCGCCAGGCCGATCCGGTTCGGAAAGCGCAGCCCGGCCACCGTGACCGGCGCGTGGACCCGCGGCTGCATCACGGCGCAGACGAGCGGCGTGCGCTGGATCCGCGCGAGCGCACCAAGCGTGAGGTCGTGCGCGGCCTCAGGGTCGAGTCCGAACAGGAAGGGCCGCGTGAGGGCGTAGGGAACGAGGGACATGGGGCGGGGCCGACGGCGCGGGCCGTAATCGGTGATGACGTTGCGGTGCGAGGCTGCGCCGGATTGTCTCAGCGCGCCCCGGATAATCGCGACGATGAACCCAGATCAACTCAAGGCGCTGGTGGGGCGGGCCGCGCTCGGCCACGTGGTGCCGGGCGCGATCGTCGGAGTGGGCACCGGCTCGACCGTCAACTGCTTCATCGATGCCCTTGCCGGCATCCGCGATCGCATCAAGGGCGCGGTCTCGAGCAGCGAGGCCAGCAGCGCGCGGCTGCGGGCCCACGGCATCGAGGTCTTCGACGCGAACCGGGTCGAGAACATCCCGGTCTATATCGACGGCGCCGACGAGATCGATCCGCACGGCCACATGATCAAGGGCGGTGGCGCCGCGCTCACGCGCGAGAAGATCGTGGCCGACCTGGCGGCGCGCTTCGTCTGCATCGCCGATGCCTCGAAGCGGGTCGACGTGCTGGGGCGCTTTGCGCTGCCGCTCGAGGTGATCCCGATGGCGAGCGCGCAGATCGGCCGCAGGCTGCGCGGCCTGGGCGGCGAGCCGGCGCTGCGGCTCGGGCCAGACGGGCCGGTCGTCACCGACAACGGCGGGCACATCGTCGATGTGCGCGGCCTCGTCATTGCCGATCCGCTCGCGCTGGAGATGCATATCAACCAGTGGCCGGGGGTCGTGACGGTGGGACTGTTCGCACGCAACAAGGCGTCGGTGTGCCTGCTCGGCACGGTCGATGGCGTGCAGACCCTGACTTTCTGAACCGCCCCGACCGGGCGCTGCGCAAAAACGCGTAACCTCGGGCCTGTAGATCACGATCGCCTCATCACCGGAAGGACGGGCCCATGGCCAAACCCAACTATTCGTTCGAGAAGCGCCAGCGGGAGCTGGCAAAGAAGAAGAAGAAGGAAGAGAAGGTCAAAGAAAAAGCCGGCCGCAAGGTCGGCTCCGACCAGCCCGACGAAGCCGGCACCGACGAGGCGCCGGGCAGCCTCGACGCCGTTCCCGCGCAAGGCCAGGCGTCCTAGTCTCGGCCGTTCTGCGCTCTGCCGATGCCTGCCGTGGCCCGGGCGCGGCGCGCGGCGCGGGCCGCGAACCGGGCGGGGTCGATGGCGGCGCGCAGTCCCGCCGGCAGTGGCGACGGGCCGCCCGCGATCGCTGCGGCCAGCAAGCGAGAACCCAGGGCGGACCAGCCGATGCCGCGTGAGCCCAGCCCGATGTGCACATGGAGCCCGTCGCTCCCCGTGTCCTGATCGGCTCGGTCCCGCGGGTCGCGGTCGACGCCGCCATCCGCCTGAGGGTTGCCTGCGCTCAGTGCTCCGATGACCGGGAATCGGTCGGGTGCGCTGCAGCGCCAGGCCGTGCGCCCGGCCAGCCGGTCCGGATCGACGCCGCAGTCGTGCCCGATCAAGCGGGCCAGCGACGCGAGGTTCGCCGCATGGTCGCTGCGCCGCACGGACGGATCGGGGTCGCCGGGTTGCGCGGTGGCACCGAAGATCATGCGACCGTCGACCCACGGCAGCAGATAGCCCGGTCCGGTGATCGCGATGCGCGGCGGCTCGATGGCGCATCGACTTGCCCCTGCCCCGTCGGGTTCGAGCCAGCTCAGTTGACCGCGCACCGAATGCAACGGCCAATCGACGCCGGCCAGACGCGCCGCGCCATCGGCGTTCGCGAGCACCAGCGTCGGGCTCTGTGCGATCGTCTGGCCGTCGGCATCGAGCAATCGCCATCGACCCTCCCGCCGCGCGATGTGCGCCACGGTGTGCCCGCCGCGCCAGAGGCAGGCGTCGCCGGCCCGGGCGAGGTAGCTGCGGGCCAGTCCGGCCGGGTCGACCCAGCCAGCGCCGGGATAGAACCACGCCGGACCCGACCGCGGCAGGCCGCACAGCACGGTGGCCTCGGCGGCGTCGACCGCGCGCACGTAGTCCGGCGGCAACTGCAACGCGTCGATCAAGGCGCGCATCGCGCTCACGTCGAGCCGCGCTTCGTGGCGCAGCAGGCCGGCCGTGCTTCCCGCCACGCCGTGGTCGCGGACCGCGATCTCGACCTCTTGACGTGCCTGCAGCGCCGCGATGCGGTGCAGCCGCGCATGGGCGCCGTCCTGCGGATGAACCACCCCGTGGAACAGCCCGGCCGGGTTGCCCGACGCTGCGCCCGCGGGCTGCGGATGCGTATCGACGACGGTGCTGCGCCAGCCACGTTCGGCCAATGCGCAGGCGGTCGCGCAGCCGGCCAGTCCGCCGCCGACGATCAGCGCGTGGCGTTCGGTGATCGTGGCCGACCGGGTTGACCAGCGAGTGCGTGGCAGGAAGCGCGGCGCGTAGACGGCCTCCAGGGCCTCGCCGCCCGATCGTCCGGCGCCGCGGGAGAGTGCAGTCGCCTCGAACCCGGCCGAGCGCAGCGCGCGTCGGTCGTCGTCGGTCGGCCCGGCCAGCGCAACCTGCGCTTGTGGTACTGCCAGTCGGGCCAACGCGCGGAAGAACCGCGGCCCGCGCACGGTCGGGGTGGCAATGTCGAAGGCATCGACCTCGGCCTCGAGTTGCGCCAGCCACGGTTCGACCTCGCCGACCGCGAGCGCCAGCGTCACTGCGCCGGCGTCGAGGACCAGCGTGTGCAGATCCGGCGTGAGCGGCGGCCAGACGCGGGCGAGGGCATCGCGCAAAGGCTTGAGTTCGGGGGCGCAAGCCAGCGTGCCGATCGTCACTCGGTCCGGTGGCGCGGCATCGATAACGATGGCGTGACGCAGCGCACCTGGCCCGGGATCGGCGCGCCAGTCGGCCCACAGCCTCAGAAACTGGGTCGCATCGAAGCCGGTCGAGAGCTGGACCCAGCGGTCGCGGCCGCGCCAGCGAGGCGCGTGCGTGGACTGCGTCATGCCACGCCGCTCGCGGCCCGCTGCGCAAGCCAGCCGAGCAGCGGCTCGCGCACGTCCGTCAAGCGCCGATAGGCCAGTACGGCGGGGCTCATGCTGGCCAGTGCGCCATGCAGGCGCGCCGCGATGGCGGGCGTGCGGACCACGTCGGTCAGGGGCTCGACCTCGATGCGGATCGTGAACACCGCCTGCGACCGGCCCGCGACGGGGATGAAGGTCTGACGTTCCGAACGCAGCCAGGTCCGGGCCGCGAGGGCGTCGCCGACGGTCTCGCGCGGCCAGGGCGTTGCTGCAATGCGCCTCGGGTGGGTGTCGAGTGCGCAAGCCGCGGTCAGGGTCCAGACGTGGCGTTGCCAGCGCCGTTCACCGGTGACCAGCGCCATCAGCGGCGCCGCGGCGGCCATCAGCGACGCGTTGTCGGCGACCGGCGCATGGATTTCGGTGAAGTGGCGTCCGAGCTTGTCCTCGGGGGCCCAGTGCGAGGGCAGGCAGACCGCGAGCCACGGGATCCGCCCGCTCGCTGCATCGAGCACGGCGAAATCCTCGGCGTAGGCGAGTGCAAGCAAGGCCGGCGCCCGCCAGGCCATGGGCAGGGCATCCAGGCAGGCGCCGATGACCGCCGGACCGTCGCCACGGGGTCGGCCGCCGCTGACCGACCAGCCGAGCAGCGGTGTGGTGGCCCACTCGACGCCGTCGCCCTCGAACGCCGACGGGTGCTCGCTCGAGGCCTGCGCCGCCAGTGCGTTGAGGGCCGGCGCTGCATCGAAGCCGGCCGCGCTGCCGAGGGCCTGTCCGGCGTGCGCCTGCAACACCGCCAGCTTGGCATTCAGCGCCGGTGCGTCCGGCCGGTTCGGCGTCAGCTGGGTCTCGCCGTCCGCCACGCGACGCAGGCCGGGCTGCATCCGGAACGGCGTATCGATGAGCTCGGTGTCGAACGGCATCCCGCGATGATGGGTTCGATGGACCCGCCGGGCCTGTCAGGCCGCGCGACCGGATTTCAGGCCGCGGGTGCGCACGGCGCCGGCGGCCGGCATTCCGACCGGCGAGGCGACGCTGTCGTCGGCCAGGGTGTCGAGGATCGGGCAGTCGGGCCGCTCGTCGCCGTGACAGCACGACACCAGGTGCTCGAGGGTCGACTTCATGGCCTGCAGTTCGCGCAGCTTCTGTTCGAGTTCGTCGAGGTGCGTCTGCGCGAGATCCTTGACCTGCCGGCTCGGCCGGCGCCGGTTGAGCCACAGCTCCAGCAGCCCGTGGATCTGCTCGATCGAGAAGCCCAGGTCGCGCGAATGGCGGATGAAGCGCAGCGTGTGCAGGTCCTTCTCGGCGTACTGCCGGTAGCCCGACCCGGTGCGTAGCGCATCGGGCAGCAGCCCGACGCTCTCGTAGTGGCGGATCATCTTGGCCGAGACGCCCGAGGCGCGCGCCGCCTGGCCGATGTTGACCAGGCTGCTCATGACTGCAGCTCCGACGACACGTCGGCGGGCCCGCGGTAGCGCCGCAGCAGCAAGGCGTTGCCGACCACACTGACGCTGCTGAAGGCCATCGCTGCGCCAGCAATCACCGGGCTCGGCAGGCGGAGCGCGGCGAGCGGGATGCCGAGCACGTTGTCGGCGAAGGCCCAGAACAGGCCCTGGCGGATCTTGGAATAGGTGCGGCGCGACAGCTCGATCGCCTTGGCGACCCGCTGCGGATCGCCGTGCATGAGGGTGATGCCGGCGGTCTCCATCGCCACGTCGGTGCCGGTCGACATCGCAATCCCGACCTGCGCCGCGGCCAGCGCCGGCGCGTCGTTGATGCCGTCGCCGACCATCGCCACCACCGCGCCGGTCGCGCGCAGCGCCTGTACCGCGGCCGCCTTGTCGGCCGGCAGGATCTGCGCCCGGACCTCGTCGGTGCCAAGTGCGTGCGCGGCCGCGTGGGCGCTGCCCGGGTTGTCGCCGGTCAGCATCACGGTGCGGATGCCGAGCCGCTGCAGTTGTGCGATGGCGCGGCGGGCGGTCGGCTTGATCGCGTCGCCGAAGGCGAGCAGGCCGAGCGCCTGCGGCGGCTGTGCATCGGCATGGATCAGCGACGAGACGGTGCGGCCCTCGCCCTCCAGCTCGGTGGCGCGCGCCACGAGTTCCGCG
>JBDSZM010000324.1:0-4948 GCA_039925165.1 Burkholderiaceae bacterium | reverse complement strand
CGCCCCGGTGTGCCCGCGGTGGCCTTGCGCGCCGCGCGCCACAGCAGCCAGCAGCCGAAGACGCCGATGACGACGGTGAAGAAGACCGAGTCGAGGTTGATGACCGAGAAATCGACCACCGCGGTCTGCTTGCCGCTTTGCAGGTGTTGCAGGTGGTGAATGATGTATTCGCCGGCGGTCGGGGCGTGGGCGGAGCCTTCAGCTGCCATGTTGTTGAGTCACCTCGTCGTCCATCAACGGCGCCACAGCAGCGCCAGCCAGTTGACCTTCATGCACACGACCATGGTTACCAGCAGCGCTGGCCACGACAGGTCGGGCACCACCCGCGGCGCGATCACCAACATCGTGACCGACACACCGATCTTCAGCATCTCCCAGAACATGAATCCGGCCGCGGCGGACACTGCCGATGCCGGTCTCGTGCTCGCGCTACGGGTCATGCCACGCGCCAGCAAGGCGCTCGGCAATACCGCTGCAACCGCTCCATATAGCGCCGACCCGGCCGCCGTGCCGTGCTGCGAGAAGACCCAGAACGCGCCCGCGCAGACCAATCCGACCAGGCCTTGTGCGAACACCACCCGCCAGGGTGAGACCGACCCCAACCGAGCCCGCAGGGCATGTGCCTCGGCGCGGGTCATCGGGTCGGGATGGCGGGAAAGTTGCTGGAAATCCGACTCGTCTTCGTAGCGGGCTCGCACGGCGCCATGGTCGATGGGTACGGTCATGGGTGAGATGCGGGGCGCTTGCAGCAAAGCCTGAGAATTATAGTGGAAACCCGTGGCCCGACCGACCGGTCTGCACCCTCTCGGCGAGTGACGGTCCGAGGCCTCGCTCCGTCCGAGTCGACGCACTGCGATCATGCGGGCATGAAACGAACCCACGCATGGCTGATGGCCGCAACGGCCTGCGTCGGATTGCTCGCGGCGTGTGCGGCGACCGACCGGAGTACCGCGTGGCCGGTGCGCAAGTTCCAGAACAACTACCAAGAGTTCGAGCCCAAGGGACTCGGCGACCTGTTGCGCTGGCGCCTCGACGCGGCGCGCGAGGGCCTGCCACGACCGCCGCAGCGGCCGACGCCGCAGGTCCCGCCCGACCTCGCCTTCATTGCGTCGAACGCCGTCGCGCGGGCCGCCATGCAGCCGACCGTCACCTGGATCGGCCATGCCACCGTTCTGGCCCAGCTCGGTGGACTCAACGTCCTGACCGATCCGCAATTCTCGGAACGTGCGTCGCCGCTGTCCTTCATCGGTCCGAAGCGCCAGGTCAAGCCCGGCATCGCGCTCGGCTCGCTGCCGCACGTCGACGCGGTGCTGATCTCGCACAACCACTACGACCATCTCGACGACGCGAGCGTGCGTGCGCTGGCCGCACAGCCCGGCGGGCCGCCGACCTTCGTGGTGCCGCTCGGGCTCAAGGCCTGGTTCGCGGCGCGCGACATCGACAGCGTCGTCGAACTCGCCTGGTGGGGCTCGCACCGCCTGGCCGGCGCGAGCGGCCCGGTCGAGATCGTGCTGACCCCCGTGCAGCATTGGTCGGGCCGCGGCCTGACCGACCGCATGGCCACCCTGTGGGGCGGCTACGCGGTCTTCGCCCCGGATCAGCACCTGTACTTCACCGGCGACACCGGCTACTCGAAGGACTTCGGCGACATCCGCGCGCGCTTTGCGGGACGACAGCGGCCGCAGGACGGCGGCGGCTTCGACCTCGCCCTGATCGCCATCGGCGCCTACGAGCCGCGCTGGTTCATGTCCGGGCAGCACGTCAACCCGCAGGAGGCGGTGCAGATCCATCGCGACCTCGGCGCCCGCAGGTCGATGGGCGTGCACTGGGGCACCTTCGAGCTGACCGACGAGTCGCTCGACGAGCCGCCCCGCGCACTGGCGCAAGCGCGTCGGGCCCAGGGCGTCGATGACGCGGACTTCTTCGTCACCGCGATCGGCGAGACCCGGCGCCTCACGCCGCGCGCGGCTTCCGTCGCGACGCGCTGAATCAGCCGGCAGAAAGCTTCAGACGACCGCGACGTCGAGCTGCATCCAGGCGTCGATGCTGGCGCCCGGCTCGACGCTGCGCAGGCCATGGGCCAGCGGGTCGGCCATATGGATCGCATTCGACACGTGGCTCACCGGCTCGACGCAGAAATAGTCCTTGTCGGCCGGCGTGTACACGACCAGGTACGGCAGGTCGGACGAGAGCTGGAGCGAGAATTTTTCGTCGCGGATGCGCGCCGGCCCGCGCCAGCCTTCGAAGCAGTTGTCGTAGTCGAGGTGCGACACATCGCTGTCGATGCCGGGCTGCGCGACCTTGCGTACCGGCAACTGGCTGGCATCGGCATCCCAGCGGTGCGACAGCTCGATGTGCAAGCGGCTGCGCGCGCGCTTCGGAAAATACGGGTGCCAGCCCATGCCGGCAGGTTGCGCGACGGCGGCCCGGTTGGTGAAGACCATCTGCACCCGCAGCGACTGCGGCGTGAGGGTGTAGTACTGGGTCGCCTCGAAGGCAAACGGCCAGTCGGCATCGCCCGCGTGCGCGAGCTCGAGGACCAGCTCGCTCGCGCTCGACGAGGCGATCGTCCACGGCCGCAGCCAGCCGATGCCGTGCAGCGAGTGCACGCTGTCCGGAAAGTTCGGTCGGGTGGTGTAGTCGCGACCCTTCCATCGAAAGTGCCGGTGCCCGAGCCGGTTCGAATACGGCACCAACGGATAGCAGGCCGACGGGCGCGAGGCCGCGAGCGTCGCCGGGTCGAACGAGTTCAGGACCGGCGTGGCGCGATGCCACAGCCCGGCGATGCAGCCGCCCAGGTCGGGACGCAGCGCCAGCCGCAGCGCCCCGGCGTGCAATTCGAAGGATGGATCGGCAGGTCCGGTCATGGAGCTTTCGTCGTGTAGGAAGTCGTCAGTAGCGCGACGGCGTGATCAGCAGGTCGGCCTTCAGGTAGTGGGCCCCTGCGATCGGGTTGTAGTAATACGGCGCGACCTCTTCGAAACCGAGCGCGGTGTACAGCTCGCGCGCCGCCTCCATCTCGTCCAGCGTGTCGAGCAGCATCGACGAATAGCCGAGGTGGCGGGCATCGTCCATCAGCTGTTCGGCGAGCAACCGCCCGAGGCCGAAGCGGCGGAACGCCGGCCGCACGAACAGGCGCTTCATCTCGCAGGCGTTGGAGTGGTCCGAGTCGGCCAGGCCGCGCACTGCGCCGCAGCCGGCCAGTCCGCCGTCCACCATCGCCAGCAGCAGCTGGCCCGAGGGCGGCGCATATTCACCCGGCAGCACGGCCAGCTCGGCCTCGAAATTCTGGAAGCACAGGTCGATGTCGAGGCTGTCCGCATACTCGCGGAAGATCAGGCGCGCCGCGGCCAAACGCTCGGACGTGTCCACATTGACGAGTTCGATCCGGGGCGGCGAGTCGGAAGCGGGCATGGCGCTTGGGCAGCGGAGACCGGGCCAGTTTAGCCGCCCAGCGTCACCAGCCAGGCCACCACCCCGGCACACGCCGCCACCAGCAGCCCGGCCAGCGCGCGCGAGCCGGGCCGGTCGATGGCCGCCGGCACCTGCGCCGCCAGCCGTTTGTCGCCGTGCCACATCGGTCCGACCAGATCGATGCGGCGTCGCACCCGGTAGTAGACGATGGCCGCCAGGTGCAGAACGACGAGGCCGATCACGAGGTACTGGCCGGCCGATTTGTGCCAGCCGGTCAGCAGGCTGCTGGTGGCGCCGGAGACGAACTTGATCAGCGGTCCGGTGTTCGAGATCTCGTCGTCCGCGAAGAGTCCGCTGCCGACCTGCGCCGCCAGCACCGCCAGCAGCCCGAACACCGACAGTGCGCCGAGCGGGCTGTGACCGACCTCGTGATGCTCGTCGGCCCGGCTCGTGCCGCGCAGGTAGCGCAGCGTCGCGGACGGCGCATAGACAAAGCTCGAGAAGCGCGACCAGCGGCCGCCGACCAGTCCCCAGACGAGCCGGAACAGCAGCAGCGTGAAGATCACGTAGCCGAACCGGAAGTGCCACGCCATGGCATTGCCACCGACCTTCGCACTCACCACCGAGCCCGCCACGCAAATCGCCAGCAGCCAATGAAAGATGCGGGTCGGCAGGTCCCAGACCCGGATCGGCTGCGTAGCTTGTTCCATCGAACCGGTCCCCGCGCGCGCTGTTGATGCGCCACGATAGCTGCAAGCCGGCCGAGCGACCGCGACGGCGATTCGCGGCAGGCGCGGGAATGCCGCGAGCCCCGGCTGCGTACACTGACCCGGTGGCCTGGGCGACTTCGACGCCCGCACCGTCGACCCCCACCCCACAGGAGATACCTGCATGAAGCGATCGATCCAATCGTTCTGGATGGCGGCCCTGGCCGTCGCCGGATGCGCCACCGCCCTGCCCGCGGCCGCGCAGTTCGCCAAGCCCGAAGATGCCATCAAGTACCGCAAGGCAAACATGTCGGTGATGAACACACATGTGGGCCGGATCTTCGCAATGGCCAACGGCAGAGTGCCGTTCGACGCGAAGACCACCGCCGACAACGCCGAAATTTTGGCGGCCGTTTCGAAGTGGCAGTTCTCCGGATTTGTCGATGGGTCCGACAAGGGCGGCGAAACCAGAGCCGAGCCGAAAATGTGGACCGAAATGGACAAGTTCAAAGTCGCGGCCAGCAAGAGCCAGGAAGATATCGTCAAGCTGAATGTGGCAGCCAAGGCGGGCAACCTCGATGCCATCAAGGCCGCGGTCGGCGAAACGGCGAAGAGTTGCAAGGCCTGCCACGACGCCTATCGCAAGGAGTAAGCAGGGCGCGGTGCAGGCGTTCGGACCGCCCGGGCACGGCGAGTCCCGGGCCCGCGGTCGGGTTCAGGGCTTCCGTTAACATCCGCGCGGGCCGGAATCCCGGCCTCCTGCACCGCCACCATCGCGTCCCCGCCCGGACGCCATCGACCGCTCGAAGCAGCGGGTTCGCCGGCAG
>JBDSZM010000323.1:0-3212 GCA_039925165.1 Burkholderiaceae bacterium | reverse complement strand
TTCATCGGGTGGCGGTATTCCCAGCCGAGCAGCGCGCCCGAATCCGAGGGCGATTCCGGCGCCGGGTAGCCGCGCACGCCGAGTGGCCCGCCGAGGCTGAACTTCTCGGAGCTGTCGAGGTTCTTGTCGGCGATCTGCGCCGAGCCGCTGAGGTAGAGGTAGTCCTTGTTCGGCAGCACCTGCAGCCGCGAGGCGCCGAGCAGCAGCTTCACGTAGCGACCGGCGGTCTGGTAGCCGGTCGCGGCCTGGTCGAGCAGGTAGTCGTCGAGCGAGGTGATCTTGAGGCTCCCGCCGATCACGTTGGCGGTGTAGTTGGTGATGCCACCGCCGCCCAGCGCGTCGCGGAAGTCGCCGACTGCCCCGAAGGTGAAGTACGAGGAGTTGCCCTTCTTGGTGACGATCTGGATCGCGTTGACGTTGTCGCGGAAATCGCGCCGGTCGGCACTCGCCTGCAGGAACAGGTTGCTGTTGCGCGAGCGGATCATCGGGTGCAGCAACTGCACCGACAACGCGCTGGCGGTGCCGTTGGCGTCGAGCGGCTCGAAGGTCGGCGTGCCGAGCGAGTAGCGCAGGTAGCTCGCCGCCAGCCCGAGCTTGGTGCCGATGCTGTTGATCGGCGTCAGCCAGGAGGCGCGCAGGAAGCCGCTGCGAAAGCTGGTCGAGAACTGGGTCTTGAGCGAGGCCACGTCGCCGCGACCGGCCAGGTTGAACCACTCGAGGTTGCTCGAGAACCGATAAGGCCCGGTGAAGATCGAGCCGCCGTTGTCGAAGTCGATCGAGAAGGCATGCCCCGGCCCGGGCGCGACCGTGATCGTCAGGTCGGCCTGCCCGACCTGCGCGCCCGGTGTCAACGCCGAGGTGACGAGCACGCCGCGCAGGTCGCCGAGCGTGAAGAGCGCGCTCTCGACCAGTTCGCGCCGCGCGACCGGGTTGCCCTGCAGGCGCGCCACCACGCCGGCCATCTGCTCGGCAGAGACCTTGACGCCCGGCTTCACGTCGAGCTTGACTGCGCCGATCCGGCCCTCGAGCACCTGCAGCGTCACCACGCCGTCGGCGAGGTTCTGCTCTGGCACATAGGCCTGAGCCAAAAAAGTGCCCTGGCGTTGCAGGACGACTTCGATGTCCTTGGCGGCGTCTTCCAGATCCGCGAGCGTCTTGCCCTCGCCGACGTACTTTTCGAGCAACGGGGTCAGCATCGCGGCCTGCGCCGCGTCGATGCCGGCGAGCCGGAAGCCGCGCACCGTCACCTTGGGTCCACCCGACAGGGGCGCCGCGACCGCGCGCGGCGCCGCCAGGGGGGGCAGGGCCTGGGTCGACGGGGCGGGAATGACCACGCTGGGCTGGGCCTGCTGCAGCAGCGACCCCGCGCTCGGCGCGGGCGGCGTCTGGGCCGCCACCACCAGCGGCAGCAGGCCGAGACAGGCCGCCAACGGATGCAACCTGCCACCGATGCGCGTGCCGCGCTGGATCACCTCAGACATGGCATTGCACCGTTAGCTATGGGTGGCCTAGGCTAATCGGCTGCGCAATATTGTCAACGGGGCAACGTCTAATTTTGCGCAATCGATATTCGGCGCAACGCAGGACAGCGCCAGCGTGAACGCCGCCCGCACCGCCGACGAAACGCCCACGCTGCGGTTGTCGCAGGCGCAAAAACCGGCGTGTGTCGATCGTCAGCTTCAGCCGCTGGGTCACGTCGGGGTCGGCGCACGGATACTCGGGCCCGCCGATCCCGGACACGACGCTCGGCAGGCCGTGCTCGATGCACGCCGCCGGGCCCGGGCGGGCCGCCGTGCCGCAGGGACGGGTTACATTTCCTCGCGCTCGATGTCCGACCATGGATCTGACCCTCACCTTCAACGGCTTCTGGACCCAGGTCGCCTCCAACCTTCGCGACATCCTCTCGTCGCCGACCCAGATCGTCGCCCACGTCGCGGCCGGCTTAGGCATCACGCTGGTGGTGGTGGCGGCCTTCGTGCGCACCATGATCCCGCTGCGGCTGCTGGCGGTGGGCAGCAATGTCGGGCTGCTGATCTACGGCGCGCTGCGGCCGTCGCCGATCACCATGATCATCGCGGCGACGCTGCTGCCGATCAACATCTACCGCGCGATCGAGATGACGCGCCTGACGCGGCGGGTCAACCGGGCCGAGGTGGCCGGCAACCAGTCGGGACTGTGGCTGCGGCCGTACATGAAGCCGCGCCGGCTGCGCGCCGGGCAGGTGCTGTTCCGCAAGGGCGAGCGTGCCGACCGCATGTATCTGCTGGTCGAGGGCGACATGGAACTGGCCGACATCGGCATCAAGCTCGACAGCGGGCGCATCTTTGGCGAGATCGCCCTCTTCTCGCCGAACAAGAGCCGCACCCACACGGTGCGATGCGTGACGCCGTGCACCGTGCTGGCGATCAGCTACGGCACGGTCAAGCAGCTCTACTTCCAGAACCCGGCGTTCGGCTTCCACCTGATCGAGCTGCTGGCCAGCCGGCTCGGCAACGACATCGAGCGCGCCGAGCGGCGGCTGCGCGAATCGGACACGCGCCCCGCCTCCTGAACCGGGCCGTGCTTACTCGCGCAGCAGCGGGGCGACGACGGCAGCGACGGCTTCCTTGAGCTTGCTGCGCGCGATGTCGCGGCACTGCTGCTGGCTGGCGCCGGGCAGGGTCGCAAAGGCGGTCGCGGTCTGCCGCGGCTGGAATACGAGGGTCTTGCCCTTGCGCGGCACGAGCATGGCGCGGGCCGTGACGACGCAGACACGCGCGTCGGTGAAGCCGCCTTCGACCTGGCTCACGAAGCCCCACTTGGACGGCGGGTACAAGCGCGCCAGGCGCGCGGCCGGCAGGCCCTCGAGCCAGAGCTGGTTGGCGCTCGCCTTGTCCATCAGCACCTCGGTCGAGTGATCGAGCGTCAGGTAGGGCACCGGTGCCGCCATCGCCCCTCCCGCCGCCATCAGGATCCCTGCCGAGACGATCTTCAGTTTCATGCGCCGCTCCAGTGGACGCCGCACTGTAGTCGATGCGGATGTCGATCCGTGGCCCTGCGCAGGCAGGCGCCGCGCCGCCGCGACGGGCCGTTTCGGCGCGCCCTCACACCCCCTGAACGTTGACGTAGAGCGCATACAGCGAGTGCCCCGCCGCCATGAACAGGCGGTTCATCTTGGCGCCGCCGAAGCACACGTTGGCGCAGCGCACCGGCAGGTGGATGTGGCCGATCGG
>JBDSZM010000322.1:0-4780 GCA_039925165.1 Burkholderiaceae bacterium | reverse complement strand
CGCGGCGCCGGCCCTGCCGGCGCGCGCCGACACGCCCGACGCGGAATCGAAGGCGGCCGTGACCGCGGCCGCCGCCACGGCCGGGGCGACGCCGCAGGCGCACGCTCCCGTGGTTCCGGCGGGCGCTGCGGCGGCGCCGTCGACACCCGCCAATATCCCGCCCGGACCGCTCGCCGCCCCGCGCGACCCGCTCGGCGGCGTCAAGGTCGGGCTGCTGGCCGGCGGGATGCTGGGCTTGGCCTGGCGCCTGCGGTCGGCCTTCGCAGGCAAGCGCTCTTGAGCTCCCGGCCGCGGCCGTGACGCTGCGCGATCTGGCGCAGCTTGCACGCGCGGCCGCCCTCGCCTGGCGCGACGACTATGCCCCGAGCATGGGCGCCGCGCTCGCCTACTACGCGCTCTTCTCGCTTTCGCCGCTGCTGCTGATCGCGCTCGCGGTCGCGGGGTTGCTGTTTCCGGCCCAGGTCGAGAACGGCGTCATTGCGTCGGGGCTGATCGGGCTCACCGGCGCGGCCGGTGCGCAGGCGCTGCAGTCGCTGCTCGAAGCCGCTCGCGAGCCAGCCTCGAGCGCCCTCGCGGCGAGCGCCGGCGCGGTGCTGTTGCTGTTCGGCGCGATGACCGTCTACACCGAGGTGCAGAGCGCGCTCGACCGCATCTGGCGCGTGCCGGAGGCGCCGGGCCGGCGCGGCGCGTGGCACCTGCTGCGGGCGCGGCTCGGCGCCTTCGCCATGATCTGCGCGACCGGCGGCCTGCTCTTCGCGTGGCTGATCGGCGGAACGCTGCTGGCCGCCCACGCCGAGGCCCACGGCGTGCCGGCGCTGGTGCAGCACGGGGTCGAGATGGGGCTGGGGTTCATGGTCGTGTGGCTGCTCTTCGCGCTCCTCTACAAGATCGTGCCGCGGGTGCGCATCGCGTGGCGCGACGTGCTCGTCGGGGCGCTCGCGACGGCGCTGCTGTTCAGCCTCGGCAAGTTTCTGATCGCCTGGTACATCGGCCACTCCGGCGTGACCTCGGCCTTCGGCGCCGCCGGCTCGCTGGCGGCGCTGATGCTGTGGCTGTATTACTCGGCGCAGATCTTCCTGCTCGGGGCCGAGTTCACCTGGGTCTATGCGCACCGGTTCGGCTCGCGCCGGGCGATCGCGGCCGGCGGCCCGACCGCTGCCGCCACGCCGGCGGCGCCATGAGCCTGCGCATCGAACCCGCCCGGGCCGACGACGCGGCCGCCATCGCGCAGGTCCACGTCGCATCGTGGCGCCAGGCCTACGACGGGCTGATCCCGGCCGCGCACCTCGCCGCCTTGTCGGTCGAGCGCCGCACGGCGATGTGGCAGGCCGCGCTGGCCGCGGGTCATCCGGTCGTGCGGGTCGGGCGGGACGCCCGCGGCGTGGACGGCGCGCCGGACGTGGTGGGCTTCGTCGCCTATGGCCGCTCGCGCGATCCCGACGCACCGCCCGGTGGGGCCGAGGTCTGGTCGCTCTACCTCGACCCGTCGGCCTGGTCGCAAGGCATCGGCCGCGCGCTGTGGACGGCCGCGCGCGACGACCTGGCCGCCAGCGCCTGCCGCGACGTCAGCCTGTGGGCGATCGACGGCAACCGCCGCGCGATCCGCTTCTACGAGGCCGCCGGCTTCGTCGCCGAGCCGACGTCGGCACGCCGCTTCGAGCTCGGCGGGGCGACGCTGACCGAGCGCCGCTATCGTTGGCGGGCGCCCGGCATCGCACTGGCCACCGATGGCGAAGCCGGCACCCCGAGCGGCCTGCCCCGGCCCGCCACCGAACCGACTTTGCCGGTTCGCCGGTCGCAGAATCCCTCCCCCTCCCCCGACCCCAACCCCAACCCGATTGGAGCTAGCGCATGAAGATCCTGATGGTGCTGACCTCGCACGACCAGCTCGGAGATACCGGCAAGAAGACCGGCTTCTGGCTCGAAGAATTCGCTGCCCCCTACTACGTCTTCAAGGACGCCGGCGCCGAGATCACCCTCGCATCGCCGAAGGGCGGGCAGCCGCCGATCGACCCGAAGAGCGACGCACCCGACGCGCAGACCGCGGCGACCCGCCGCTACGCCGCCGACCCCGCGGCGCAGGCCGCGCTCGCGCACACGGTGCGGCTGTCGACGGTCCGCGCGCAGGACCACGACGCGGTCTTCTACCCCGGCGGCCACGGCCCGCTGTGGGACCTGGCAAACGACGCCGCGTCGGTGGCGCTGATCGAGACGATGCTCGCCGCCGGCAAGCCGGTCGCCGCGGTATGCCACGCCCCCGGCGTGCTGCGCGACGTGAAGGCACCCGACGGCCGGCCGCTGGTGCAGGGCCGCAAGGTGGCCGGCTTCACCAACTCCGAGGAGGCCGCGGCCGGCCTGACCGACGTCGTGCCCTTCCTGGTCGAGGACATGCTGAAGCAGGCGGGCGGGCAGTACACGCGCGGCGCCGACTTTCAGTCGCACGTGGTGCGCGACGGCCTGCTCGTCACCGGCCAGAACCCGGCATCGTCGGAGCAAGGCGCGCGCGAACTGCTGGACTTGCTGAGGACCGGCGCGCCGCGCTGAGCCGGGCTCGCGATCGCGCCGCGCCCGATCGCGAGGCGCTGCTAGCCGCGCGCGGGCAGGCGATCGGCCAGCACCCGCGCGACGTGCAGCGCGGTCCGGCCCGCGCCGTCGGCGATCTGGTGCCGGCAACTGGTGCCGTCGGCGACGATGAGGGCATAGGGTGCGGCCCGCACGGCCGGCAGCAGGCTCAACTCGGCCATCTGCATCGAAACCGCGTGGTGTGCGGCCTCGTAGCCGAAACTGCCGGCCATGCCGCAGCACGACGACTCGATCAGCGTCGGCTGGGCCCCCGGAATCAACCGCAGCACCTCCAGCACCGGGCCCATCGCGTCGAACGCCTTTTGATGGCAATGGCCGTGGACCTTGATCGGCCGGTCGATCGGCTGCAACTTCAGATCGTCGAGCCGGCCGGCGCGCGCCTCGCGGGCGAGGAACTCCTCGAACAGCAACGCGTGCTGCGCCAGCAGTTCGGCATCGGCGCCGAAACCCATCACCCGCATCTCGTCGCGCATCGTCAGCAGGCACGACGGCTCGAGCCCGACGATCGCGATGCCGCGCTTTGCGAACGGCAGCAGCGCATCGATCAGCTCACGCGCCTTGGCCTTGGCCGCACCGACCTGTCCCGCCGCGAGCTGGGTGCGGCCGCAACAGTAGTGCCGCCCGCCGCCCTTGTGGGCGACGTGGACGGTGTAGCCCGCGGCCTGCAGCACTTGCACTGCCGCGGTCGCGTTCTCGGTCTCGAAGCTGCCGTTGAAGGTATCGACGAAGAGCACCACCGGCCTGGCGGCGGCCAGCGTCTCGTCGCGGCTGGCCAGCCCGAGTCGGTGCGAGACCTGCCAGAAGTTGTCGAAGCGCCAGCGCGGCAGGCGCCGCTTGGCAGACAGGCCGAGCCAGCGTTCGCTCAACCGCGCCGCGCCGGGCAGCGTGTCGCGCAGGTTGAAGAGCCACGGCAGGCGCGCGGCATAGACCGCCATGTCGGGCAGGCGCGCCATCAGCCGGTCCTTCAGGCCGATGCCGCTGCGCGCCACGCGCTGCGCGGTGTGTTCGATCTTCATGCGCGCCATGTCGACGCCGGTCGGGCAGTCGCGCTTGCAGCCCTTGCAGCCGACGCACAGGTCGAGCGCATCGCGCACCGCGTCGCTCGCCAGACCGTCGGCGCCGAGTTGTCCCGACAGCGCCAGCCGCAGCGTGTTGGCCCGGCCGCGCGTCACATCGCGCTCGTCGCGCGTGACCCGGTAGCTCGGGCACATGGTGCCGGCGTCGAACTTGCGGCAGTGGCCGTTGTTGTTGCACATCTCGACCGCCTTCGCGAGGCCGAGCGCCGGGTCACCGCCGGTGCCGGGCGCACTGCTGATCTCGGTCGCCGGATCGGTCTGCACGTTCCAGGCCGACCAGTCGAGCGTGGGCGTGATCGCGATGGTCTTGTAGCCGGGGGCGTAGCGAAAGAGGCTCGCATCGTCCATCTTCGGCGGATCGATGATCTTGCCGGGATTCAGCAGGTTGCCGGGGTCCAGGTGCTGCTTGATCGCGCGCAAGGCTTCGGTCAGGCGGGGGCCGAACTGCCACTCGATCCATTCGCCGCGGCACAGGCCGTCGCCGTGCTCGCCGCTGTACGCGCCCTTGAACTTGCGCACCAGCAGGCTCGCCTCTTCGGCGATCGCGCGCATCTTCGCGGCGCCGCCTTCCGGACCGCCGCGCCGCATGTCGAGGATAGGCCGCACGTGCAGCGTGCCGACCGAGGCATGGGCGTACCAGGTGCCGCGCGTGCCGTGGCGCGCGAACACCTCGGTCAGCGCGTCGGTGTACTCGGCCAGGTGCTCGAGCGGCACCGCACAGTCCTCGATGAAGCTGACCGGCTTGGCGTCGCCCTTGACGCTCATCATGATGTTGAGGCCGGCCTTGCGCACTTCCCACAGGTTCTTCTGCGCCACTTCGTCAGGGATCTCGACCACGCTGCCCGGCAGTCCGAGGTCGCCCATCAGCTCGACGAGGCGCTGGAGCTGCGCGACCAGCGTCGCCTTGTCGGCGCCGCTGAACTCGACCAACAGGATCGCTTCCGGCCGGCCTAGCAAGGCCCTCTCGATCGTCGGCCGGAACGCCGGGTTGGCACGCGCCAGTTCGATCATCGTGCGGTCGACCAGCTCGACCGCGCTCGGGCCGAGCTTGACGATGTGCTGGGCCGAGTCCATCGCGGCGTGGAAGCTCGTGAAGTTCACGACCCCGAGCACCTTCGCGC
>JBDSZM010000321.1:0-5236 GCA_039925165.1 Burkholderiaceae bacterium | reverse complement strand
CAGCAGGTCGCCCAGGAGTGGGCCGGCGTGTTCCAGCAAGGGCTGATCGCGGGTGGCGAAGCGCATCGACTCGGACAGCGCCGTTCCCACGAGCAGGCAATCGAAGGGATCTTGGTGCCGGCCCATCAGGCGCGATGCGGCTTGCACATGGGCCATGCTCAGCGCCAGGATGGCGATGCCGGCGTGCCCCAACTGTTCGTCCAGCGTCTGCGAGGGCAGTCGCAATTTGCCTGCCGCCGTCTTTATGGCAATTTCCGCGAGCGTGATCACGCTGACGCAGCATGCCGAGGTTTCGATCAGCCGCCGTGAAGGCGTTCCGAGCCGCCGGTCGCTGGCGACCCACCACAGGACGAGATGGGTATCCAGCAGCAGCCGCTTCACCGTTTGCGCCGGGTCTTCGAGGCCGGCTTCGGCAGGGCGCGCGGCGTCGGAAACAGAGGGTTGTTCAGAATGGCATCTGCGATCGCTGCGTTGGTCTGCGGCGAGTCCCAGTCGTCGGCCATCTCGACCAGTCCCTTCCATACTCCGTAACCGCGCGTCCTGGGCGGATCGGGCAGCTTGACGAGCCGTACCACCGGTGTGCCGTGGTTGGCGATGATCACTTCCTCGCCGGCGAGCGCGGCCTTGACCAGTTTGGACAACTGGTTCTTGGCTTCGAGCATGTTGACCTGCATGGCGCCTCCTGCGACCGGGTGAGCGGCGCAATTCTAGCCAGGTTGGCCAAGCCGGCCGAGTGGACCAAACCGGCGCCAGCGGCTCGCCGGCGCGCCGCGCGGGGTCAACGCCTCGGCGGGACCACCGGCGCGGCTAAAGGCGACACCGGCACGGCCGGCCGCGCCAGTGGCGGCGCGACCGGGACCCGCTTGGCCAGTTCCGACAGGTCGGTTGTCACCACGTCGACCGTGATCGTCGGGCAGCGCTGCGGCGCATCGCTGCCGGCGGCCCAGCCGGCCACGTCGGCGCTGCTGTCGACGCGCGCCAGTCCGAGCTGGCTCGTTAGCTGCGTCATGCCGGCGTGGGTGCGGGCGTAGGCGAGCGCGCGGTCGACCTCGGCGTTGGCGTAGGCGCGGCGTGCGGTGTAGACCTCGTTCTCGGCGTTCAGCAAATCGAGCAGGCTGCGCTGGCCGATGTCGAACTGCTGGCGATAGGCGTCACGCGCCTTGACGATGGCGATGGTGTTGCGGTCGAGCAGGGCGACCTGCTCGGTCAGCTTGCGGGTGTCGTTGAAGGCGATCTGCGCGGTCTGGCGCACGTCGCGGCAGGCCTTGTCGCGCAGATCGGCAGCCTGGTTCATCAGCTGGGTCTGCTGGCGCACCCGGGCCTGGCCGGCGCCGCCGTCGTACAGGTTCCAGTTCAGCACGATCTCGGCGCTGGCATCGCGCTTCTGATCGCGGACGCCTTCGTAGTTGTTGCCGATACCGCCACGCAAACGGGCCTCGATGCGCGGCTGGAAGGCCGACTCGCGCAGCTGCGCGGTCGAGCGCGCGACCCGCAGCGATTCGATCGTCGCGCTGATCGCCGGGCTTTGCAGCACCGCGGTGGCCAGCACCTGCGCCTGATCGGCTGGCAGGGCATCGGTCAGCACCGGCGCGGCCATGTCGCCCCTGGCCGGCGCCTCGCCGACGATGCGCTGGTAGCGCGCCGTCACGTCGTGCAGGTTGGCGGCCTCGGTGGCCAGGTTCGATTCGGCCAGCGCGTAACGCGCGTTCGCCTGCTCGAGGTCGACCCCGCGGCCGACGCCGGCGCGAAAGCGCTCCTGGATCTGCTGCGAGGCGTAGCGGTGCTGCACGTAGTTGTCCTCGGCCAGTGCGACCAGGCGCCGGTAGCGTTGCACGTCGTACCAGGCGCGCGCCGCTTCGAGCGAGGTCTGCTCGGTGGTCTCGAGAAATTCGAAGTAGCGCGCGAGCTTGTCGTGCCCGGCGCGCTCGACATCGCGTTGTGTGCCCAGGCCGTCCCACAGCAGTTGCGTCAGCGACAGGCCGACGCCGCTGCGCGAAAACGAGTCGCTCGCCGGGTTGCGCGTGGTGATGCGGTCGCTGCCGTAGCCGATGCCGGCATTCACGTCGACGCGCGGCAGAAAGCTGGCACGCGCCACGTCGACGGCGTCGCCGGAGGCGCGATACGCGTTGTAGCGCGCCGAGACATCCGGGTTCGACAGCAACGCCTTGCGTACCGCATCGCGCAAGCCCTCGACGCTTTGTGCCGCTGCCCCGGCGGCCGCCAGGATGCCCAGTGCAGCGCAGATCGAACGGGCCAGGGGACGACGGGCGTGGAGGCGTGTTTTCATGGTGTCTGTGGACCTGGTCGTGGGGGCCGCGACCGTGCAGTGAAGATCACCGCACCATCGGCCTGGGCTGTATCGGTCGGGCCGGGCAGTTTAGTAGTGCTTACACACCTCGCAGGTCGCTGCGGGACGGTCGCGACGGCACTAGTTAACGGCCGGGCCGGGCAGCGCGCGTGGCCCGCCCGGACCTGCCGGCCCGGGCGGCAGCGGTGCCATTCAAGCCGGCCCGGCCGGGGCCGACAACGAGGGGTTGGACCGACCTCACGTGACCCCCTTGCGACCGATTCCCGCGCACGTCGCGCGCTGTCCCCGCGGCTGGCGCGCGCGCGGGCGGGGTCTGGGCCTGGTTCTGTCGCTGCTGGTCGGCGTGGTGTCGAGCGGCGGCGACCCGCGGGCCTGGGACCAGGACCGCATGCTCGCCGCGGCGCAGAAGGTCGGGCCCGGCGCGGTGGCCGGCGCGCGGGCGCTGCAACCGGTGCTGGCCGGTGCGCTCAAGCTCGACGAGACGGCGCGACTGGTCGCGATCAACGACTTCTACAACCGGCGCATCGTGTTTCGCGAGGACGTCGAGATCTGGCAACTGCCGGATTACTGGGCGAGCCCGCTCGAGACCCTGAACCAGGGCCAGGGCGATTGCGAGGACTATGCGATCGCCAAGTACTTCAGCCTGCTCGCGCTCGGCATCCCGACCGCCAAGCTGCGTCTGGTCTATGTGCGGGCCGAACTCGGCGGGCCGGGCGGGGTGCAGCAGCCGCACATGGTGCTCGCCTACTATGCGGCGCCCGACGCCGAACCGCTGATCCTCGACAACCTGCTCGGCGAGGTGCGTTCCGCCTCGCGCCGACCCGATCTGACGCCGGTGTTCAGCTTCAACAGCGACGGCTTGTGGCAAGGTGTCGGGGGTGCCAGCGCGGGCGATCCGCTGGCGCGTCTGTCACGTTGGCGCGCGGTCCTCGCGAAGGCGCGCACCGAAGGCTTCGAATGATCGCCTCGCCCGTTACTCCCTGGCCCGCCCGCCGTCCCGTCATCGAGGTTTTCGCATGTCGCTGATACGTCAGATCTGGCTCGTGCTGCTGGTGACGTTGGTGCTCGCCTTCGGCGCCAGCATCGGTGTCACGGTGGCGGCGTCGCGCGCCTACCTGCAGACCCAGCTGCGGCTCAAGAACGCCGACAACGCGGCTTCGCTGGCGCTCGCGCTGTCGCAGCAGAAGGGCGACCGCACCCTGCTCGAGATGCTGCTGGCGGCGCAGTTCGACACCGGTTACTACCAACGCATCCGCTATATCGACAACGCCGGCAAGGTGGCGCTGGTGCGCCAGGGCGCAACCGCGCCGGCCGAGGCGCCGGGCTGGTTCGTCGAGTTGCTGCCGATCGCGCCCGAGCCGGGGCTGGCACAGGTCTCGGACGGCTGGCGCGCGCTCGGCCAGATCGAGGTCGTGAGCCAGACCTCGTTCGCCCACGACCAGCTCTGGCGCGGCAGCGTCCGCGCCGCCTCGGCGCTGGGCATCGTCGGGCTGCTGGCCGCGCTGGCCGCCGCGCTCGTCATCGGCCGGATCCGCCGGCCGCTCGATGCCACCGTGGCGCAGGCGCGCGCGCTGGTCGAGGGCGAGTTTGTGAGCGTGCCCGAGCCGCGCGCGCCGGAACTGCGCCGCCTCACGCAGGCCATGAACACCATGGTGCAGCGCCTGCGCATCACATTCGCGGCGCAGGCCGAGCAGGTCGAGCTGCTGCGCCGCCAGGCCAACTGCGACCGCCTGACCGGGCTGTCGAACCGGGCCCACTTCCTGGGCCGGCTGTCGGCGGCGCTGCAGCGCGAAGACGGCACCCCCGAGGGTGGGCTGGTGCTGCTGCGCGTGCTCGACCTGGCAGGGGTCAATCGCGATCTCGGTCACGCCGCTACCGACCACCTGATCGTGACCATCGCGCAGGCCCTGAAGCCGTACCCGGAGCGCGTCGAGGGCTGCTTCATCGGCCGCTTGAACGGCTCCGATTTCGCGCTGTGCCTGCCGGTCGCGGGGATGGCCGAAGAGACCGCGCACTCGCTGATCTCGGCGCTGAAGCTGGTGCTGACCAGCGTGGTGCCGGGAGCAGCGGTGTGCATCGGGGCGGTCGAGGTGCCGCGGGCCTCGACGCCCGGCGAGGCGATGGCGCGCGCCGATGCGGCGCTCGCCCGCGCCGAAAGCCACGGCCCGTACGCGGTCGAGGCGAGTGCGGGTCCGGCTGACAGTGCCGGGCTGCGCGGCGAAGGCGCCTGGCGCCAGCGCATCGGCGAAGCGCTCGAGCAGCGCCGGCTGCGGCTGGTCGAGTTCCCGCTGGTCGACGTGCGCGGCCAACTGGTCCACCTTGAATGCCCGCTGCGGGTGCAGCTCGAAGTCGACGGCGAGTACGAACCGGCGGCGCGCTGGTTGCCGCTGGCGCTGCGCAGCCGCCTCACCGCCGAACTCGATCAGCGCGCGCTCGCGCTGGCGCTGGCGCAGTCCGCGCTCGATGGCCGGCAGCGCGGCGTCAACCTCGCGCCGGCCTCGCTCGCCGATGGCGCCTACGCGGCCCGGCTGCGCGCCCTGCTGCTGCAGGACCCGGACCTCGCGCCGCACCTTTGGCTCGAGATTGCCGAGAGCGCCGCGGTCGATCACTACGACAGCTTGCGCGAACTGGTGCGGCTGCTGCGCCCGACCGGCGTCCGCTTCGGCCTCGAGCACGCCGGCGAGCGGCTGGCGTCGATCCCACGCCTGATCGACCTCGGGCTCGATTACGTCAAGCTCGACGCCGCGGTGGTCGGTGGCCTGGCGACCGACAGCCACCGGAGCGCCTTCGTGCGCAGCACCGTCACGCTGCTGCACAGCCTGTCGCTGCAGGCCTATGCCGAGGGCGTGTCGAACCCGCAGGATGCGCAGGCGCTCTGGGATTGCGGTGTCGATGCCATCACCGGGCCGCAGGTGGTGCTCGCCGCCG
>JBDSZM010000320.1:0-2948 GCA_039925165.1 Burkholderiaceae bacterium | reverse complement strand
CGTCACGCGCAGACGCGATCCGCTGCGCGGCAGACTGCGCATGCCGATCGCCGCGCCGGCGGTGACGGCCCGAAACCCCGCGGTCGCCGCACGCCGTTTCGAGCGGATATGACCGCTGAGCCCGGGTGGCCGACCCGGGCGCCGGTCCGCGCCGACGCCGACTCGTAATCGCGGCGCTGGCGCGCGCCTCAAGATCGTGCCGACAAGCGACCCACCAGTTCGCCGGCCCGACCCACCAGCACCACCGCCAGCGGCTGCTGCGAGCCGCGGATCGGCGTGGTCTGCAGCGCCAGGCCGGTCACGTCCAAGTCGGCATGCCGCGCCGCCTCGGCGGACACCGCCAGCTGCACGCCGGCCTGCTTGGCCACCGCCTCCAGCCGTGATGCCACGTTGACCGCCGGGCCGACGACCGACAGCGTCATCGCGTCGCCGATGCCGATGCGGCCGAGCACGTGGCGGCCGCAGTGCAGGCCCATGGCGATCTCGATCGGCTGACTGAGTTGACCCTGCAGCCGCTGGTTGAGCCGGCCGACCTCGCGGTCGACCTCGGCGCAGGCGTGCAGCGCGGCACGGCAGGCGCCGGGCAGGCCCTCGCCGGCCGGGTCGAAGACGGCGAGGACGCCGTCGCCGGCGCGGTCGTTGATCCAGCCGCCGGCACCGTAGACGGCCTGGCCGACGGCGTGGAAGAAGTGGTTGAGCAGGTAGACCACGTCGTACGCCAGCGCCCGCTCGGTCAGCGCGGTGAAGCCGCGGATGTCGACGAAGAGGACCGCCAGTTCGCGCTCGACGCCGGCCGCCTCGTCCGCATGCGCCAGACCGGGGGCGTCGGCGCCGTGGCGCGGGCGCACCAGCGGCTGCACCGTGACGGCGCCTCGGATGCGCGCCTGACACGCGAGGCGCACGTCGGACGGCGCACGGATCGAACGCAGGGTGCGGCGCTCAGCGTCCTCGACCGGGGTCAGGCCGCCGTCGTCGCCGACCACGCGCACCCGGCACGTCGAGCAGCGCCCGCGACCGCCGCAGACCGACATGTGGGCGATGCCGTGCAGGCGGCTCACTTCCAGCAGCGTCGGACCGCTGGCCGAGCGGACCTGCGGTCCGTCGACATAGCGCACCGGAATGCGCATGGCGCGGCGCTCGCGCAGCATGCGCAACGCGCCGAAGCCCGCGGCGCCGAGGGCGGCGGCATAGAAGGCGGCGCGCGCGGCATCGCGCCAGACTTCGAGGCGCGCCGATTCGGCAGCGTCGGGCCAGTTCGTCTCCTCACGCAAGCCGGCCAGTGCTTTGGGATCGGCGTTGGCCTGCGCCATGGCGCGGCCCTGGGTGACGACGCCGAGCAGCGCCAGCGCGGGCAGCAGCGTGGCGAGCACCAGCAGCAGTGGCGCGATGCGGCGATAGCCCGAGGCCAGCCGCATCGCGTGGTGCAGGCCGATGCAGCCGTGGCCCCAGACCACGAGCAACAGCAGCGTCTGCGCCGGCATCGCGGCGGGCCAGATGCGCGTCAGCACATAGGCATAGGTGGTGTCGACGCCGAGTGCCAGGCCGGCGATGCGGGTATTGACGATGTGCGGCAGCAGCAGCAGCGGGATCGCGAGGCCCAGGCCGAGCTGCGTCCACTCCCACGCCGGCAGCCGCAGCGTGCGCCGCCCGGCCAGCTTGACCAGCGCCGAGCCGGCGTGCAGCAGCAGCGCGACGGCCAGCAGCAGGCTGCCCGGCAGCGAGCGCGTGATGGCGGTGCGCTGCAGGTCGAAGGCGATCATGGCGTCCAAGCTGATCAGGCCGAGCGCGTGGTTGATGAAATGGGTCGCCGCGAAGGTGAACAGCAGCAGGCCGCTGGCCAGCCGCAGGCGCTGCGCCAGGCTGCCGCGCAGCAGGACGGAGTCGCGGGAGGGAGCGGGAGCGGCGGTCAAGGCCGCGGCATCTTGCCATCAGGCCCGCCGTGGCGCTCGCATCGGCGCGGCGGACGCCGGCGTGTCACCCGAAGCTCGTCGGGATGCGCACCGTCTTCGTCGCGAGATGGACCTCGCGCAAAAAATACGCGAGGCCAACGACGAGCGCCAGCGACGATCCGGCGAACAGCACCCCGACCGCCAGGTTCATGTGCAGCGACAGCAGCACCTCGACGAACAGCATCGCGACCACCGTGCAGACGAGCAGCGCCGACGAGGTGGTGGCGGTGATGGCGGCGCTCGCCAGATGACGCCGGCGTTCGAGGCTGCGCAGCTCGGTCGCCAGGTCGGCAGGCATCGGTGCGCCGCTCGTGGCGTGGCGCTCGACGATCCAGCGGCCGCGATCGATGATGCGCGCCAGCCGGCCGGTCATGACGTTCAACGTTCCGGCGATGCCGGTCAGCAGGAAGACCGGCGCCAATGCGAGCTGTATCGCCTGGCCGACGTCGTTCAGGGCGACGGGGGTGGTGAGCATGGACATCTTCGGAAAGTCGTGGCGGGGCGATCGTAGCGGCTGATCGATTCGCCCCGCGATGGCCTGCACCGCTGCGCCATCGGCGGCCACGATCCGCGCCGCTTCGACTCAGGTGCGCGCCAGCACCGCCCGCAGCGCCTGACCGGTGTGGCTGGCCGGATTCGCCGCCAGCGCCTCGGGCGTCGCCGCGTCGACCACCCGCCCGCCTTCCGCGCCGCCCTCGGGGCCCAGGTCGATCACCCAGTCGGCCTCGGCGATGACGTCGAGGTCGTGCTCGATCACGACCACACTGTGGCCGGCGTCGACCAGACGATGCAACACGCGGACCAGCTTCTCGACATCGGCCATGTGCAGGCCCACGGTCGGCTCGTCGAGCACGTAAAGCGTGTGCGGCGTACGGTTGCCGCGTTTGCCGACTTCGTCGCGCACCTTGGTCAGTTCGGTGACGAGCTTGATGCGCTGGGCCTCGCCGCCGGATAGCGTGGGCGAAGGCTGGCCGAGCGTGAGGTAGCCGAGGCCGACGT
>JBDSZM010000319.1:0-3424 GCA_039925165.1 Burkholderiaceae bacterium | reverse complement strand
TACATGCAGGTGATCATCGAGGAGTTCAGGCGCCAGGGGCTCGACCCGCGCGCGATGTCGGTCGCGGTCGGCATCTTCGGTGCCGAGCCCTGGACCGAGGCGATGCGGCGCGACATCGAGCAGGCGGCCTACATCGATGCGGTCGACATCTACGGGCTGTCGGAAGTGATGGGCCCGGGTGTCGCCAACGAGTGCATCGAATCGAAGGACGGGCCGGTGATCTGGGAAGACCATTTCTATCCCGAGATCATCGACCCCGAGACGGGCGCGGTCCTGCCCGACGGCAGCGAGGGCGAGCTCGTCTTCACCACCCTGACCAAGCAGGCGCTGCCGCTGGTGCGCTACCGCACCCGCGACCTGACGCGGCTGCTGCCGCCGACCGCGCGCAGCATGCGTCGGATGGGCCGCATCGTCGGTCGCAGCGACGACATGCTGATCATCCGCGGCGTCAATGTCTTCCCGACCCAGATCGAGGAACTGGTGCTGCAGGACGGCCAGCTCGCCGGCCAGTACCAGCTGGTCGTGACACGCGAGGGGCCGCTCGATGCGCTGGAGGTGCGTTGCGAGCTGCTGCCTCACTCGACGGTCGACCGCGAGGCCTGCGCGCAGCGTCTGCAGGCGCGCATCAAGACGCTGGTCGGCGTGAGCGCCCGGGTGACCGTGGGTGCGCCCGACTCGATCGAACGCACGCTGCTGGGCAAGGCACGGCGGGTGATCGACCAGCGCCCGCGCGCGTGAGCGAGGCCGCCGCGTTCGACGTCGTCATCGTCGGCGCCGGTGCGGCCGGATTGCACTGCGCCGGCATCGCCGGGCAGCTCGGGCTCGACGTGCTGCTGATCGACCACGCCGCCAAGGTGGCCGAGAAGATCCGCATCTCCGGCGGCGGGCGCTGCAACTTCACCAACCGCGACGTCTCGGCTGCCAACTTCGTCTCGGCCAATCCGCACTTCTGCCGCTCCGCGCTGGCGCGCTACACGCCGCAGGACTTCATCGACCTGCTGGCGCGCCACCACGTCGGCTGGCACGAGAAGCACCGCGGCCAGCTCTTCTGCGACGCCTGCAGCGAGGCCGTGATCGACCTGCTGCTGCGCGAATGCGAGCACGGCCGTGTGACCCGCTGGCAGCCCTGCAGCGTGGCCGAGGTGCGCGGCGCGGGCACCGGCTTCGAGCTCGACACCGACCATGGGCCGGTGCGGGCGCGCGCTCTGGTGGTGGCCAGCGGCGGCCTGTCGATCCCGAAGATCGGCGCCAGCGACTTCGGCTACCGAACCGCGCGCCAGTTCGGGCATCGGATCGTCGAGATGAGGCCCGCGCTTGTCCCGCTGACCTTCGACGCGGCAAGCTGGGCGCCGTATGCCGCGCTGGCCGGGGTCTCGCTCGAGGTGGCGGTCGAGGCCGGCACCGGGCGCGAGGGCCGGCGCTTCGTCGAGGACCTGCTGTTCACCCACCGCGGCTTGAGCGGGCCGGCGATCCTGCAGATCTCCACCTACTGGCGGCCGGGCGGCGCGTTGCGCATCGACCTGGCGCCGGGGCCGCTCGCTGAAAGGCTGGTGGCTGTCAAGCGGACCTCGCGGCGCCAGCTCGGCAACGAACTGGCGGACGCGCTGCCGCGGCGCCTGGCCGACGCCTGGCTCGCCGCCACGCCGGGTCTGGCCGAGCGGCCGCTGGCCGACGTGCGCGACGCCGACCTGCAGGCGCTGGCGCAGCGCCTGCACGAGTGGCCGCTCGCGCCCACCGGCACCGAGGGCTATCGCAAGGCCGAGGTCACGTCCGGCGGGGTCGACACCCGCGAGCTGAGCTCGCAAACCCTCGCCAGCCAGCGCGTGCCTGGCTTGTATTTCATCGGCGAAGTGGTCGACGTGACCGGCTGGCTCGGCGGCTACAACTTCCAGTGGGCCTGGGCCAGCGCGGCGGCCTGCGCTCGGGGCCTGGCGGCGAGCTTGCCGCGTGCCGCGAGCGGGCTATAATCGCACTCTTTGCTGGCAAAACCCAACTCTTTTACATGACTACGATACGCGTCAAAGAAAACGAGCCGTTCGACGTGGCTCTGCGCCGCTTCAAGCGCACCATCGAGAAACTCGGCTTGCTGACCGATCTGCGTGCCCGCGAGTTCTACGAAAAGCCCACCGCCGAGCGCAAGCGCAAGAAGGCCGCCGCGGTCAAGCGCCACTTCAAGCGCGTACGCAGCATGCAATTGCCGAAAAAGCTGTTCTGAACCCGGGGGCGCGTGCCCCGAGGGTTCCACCCGCAAGCCCGCACCGAGCGGGCTTTGTCGTTTATGCCCCAAAAAAGGCTTGCATGACACTCAAGGACCGGATCACCGACGACATGAAGGCGGCCATGCGGGCCAAGGATGCGCCGCGGCTGCTGACGATCCGCGGCCTGCTGGCTGCCTGCAAACAGCGCGAGGTCGACGAGCGCATCGATCTCGACGATGCCGCCGTAACGGCGATCATCGACAAGCTGGTGAAGCAGCGCAAGGATTCGATCGCCCAGTTCAGCGCCGGCAACCGGCCTGACCTGGTGGAGAAGGAAAGCGCCGAACTCACGGTGCTCGAGGGCTATCTGCCGCAGCGCCTCGGGCGCTCCGAGATCGATGCCGAGGTTGCGGCCATCGTCAGCGAGCTCGGCGCGGCCGGCCCGGGCGACATGGGTCGCGTGATGACCGTGGTCAAGACCCGGCTGGCCGGCAAGGCCGAGCTCGGCCTCGTCTCGGCGGCCGTCAAGCAAGCACTCAACCGCTGAGGGCGCAAGCCCCGAGAAACGCATCCCTATGACTTCAATCACCACGGCCCGGCTCAGCGCGGACGTCTGCGCTGCCGCGCAACTCGTCCCGGAGGACATGGCGACGGCTTACGCGGACGGCTTCCGCAGCGTCGTCAACAACCGACCAGACCACGAAGGTGGGCCCACCCAGCCGACCAGCGCAGCGATCGAGGCCGCGGCGAAGGCGGCCGGCCTGGTCTACGCCTATCTGCCGGTCGCGCCGACCGTGCAGTCCGCCGAAGAAGCCGCCGCACTCACGGGGTTGCTGGCCACGCTGCCCAAGCCGGTCCTGATGTTCTGCCGTTCCGGCGGACGCTCCGCACGCCTCTTCAGCGCCACCCAGTCTCATTGAGGCGGTCGAGGCCGAGCCCTTCGGTCGCGCCACTGTTGCATGGCCCCGACGGCATGCCCGCTTGAGGCGCGGCGGCTCGCGCTTAGGGTAAGACCGCGCCGGAGGCCCCACGTCGCCTCACTAGAATCTTTCCACTCCGACAGTCCGCTTGGAGCGAGCACATCAGGCGCCTGAGTCCCGGCGACGCCCGGCATCCCAAGGAAACAGCGTGACCGCATTGCTCAAACTATCACGGCTGATCGATCGGATGAGCGAATTCACCGGCCGGTGGGTCGCCTGGCTCGTCTTGGCCGCCGTCCTGATCAG
>JBDSZM010000318.1:0-2694 GCA_039925165.1 Burkholderiaceae bacterium | reverse complement strand
GTCGATCCACGGTGCCAACCTCGCGACCGATCGGCCCGACTCGCCGCACCGCGTCGCCGCGCAGCTGCGCTGCGAGACCTACGTCGCCTGCGCCGAGCACGATCACTGGGCGCCGCCGGAAGCAGTGGCTCAGCTGGCGGCCGGGCTGGCCAACGCCGGCGCGCCGCACCGCATCGAGTGGTATCCCGGCGCGGTGCACGGCTTCGTCTTCCCGCGACGCACCGGCGCCTACGACCGGACCTCGGCCGAGCGCCACTGGGAGCGGCTGTTCGCGCTGTTCGAGCGCTGCCTGCGGCGCGCCTGAGGCCGAGCCCGAACCAGGCGACAGTGGCTGGTCATGCGCGGCCGGGTCATGCCAGATCGAGGGGTCGGAACAGCGCCTGCCCAGGTTCAGGCGATGCCGCAACCCCTGCGTCTTCGCTGGCCCGAGCGCGGCACCGCGATGCCCGCGCTCGACGCGCGGAGCCGACGCTGCGTCGACACGATTTGTTTCGTGCCGGAACGGTGGATTCCCTGATCGTCCTGCACCCGGGCCGAGGAGAGACTGATCTCCCGTGCAAGCTTTTCCAAGCAATCGCCGTGCACGGCCACTCGGCCCCGCGCGATCCCGCGCAGCCAACGCAAAAGAGGAGACGAAGACATGCAGTACACGATCCATGGGCGCGCTGCGGCGCTGACCGTCATCGGTTTCGCCACGGCCTTGCTGGCCGCGTGCGGCGGCAGCGACGACGGCGACGCGGTCGCGACGCCGCTCGCGTGCAGCGATCTCGCCGTCTACAAGGTGGCGTCGGTCACCACTGTCATCGCGGTGGCCGAACGCATCGACGCGAGCGCAGCCGCGCCCTGGACCAGCCCGAACGGCGGCGGCGGTTCGGCCATCGTCAAGCAACCGTTCTGCCGAGTCGCCGGTTCGATCCAGCCGAGCGCCGCATCCGACGTTCAGTTCGAACTGTGGATGCCGCTGGGGGCGCAGTGGAACAACAAGTTCGCGGGCACCGCCTCGGGCGGCTCGGCCGGATACATCAACTTCGGCGTCGTCAACACCCACCTCGGCATGGGCTACGCGAGCGTCGGTCACAACAACGGGCACCCCAACGCGCAGGTCGATTTCGCACTGACCCCGGATCGCAAGATCGACTTCGCCTACCGGGCCCAGCACGTCGCGACGCAAGTGGGCAAGGAACTCACCCAGGCCTATTACGCTGCGGCGCCGAAATACGCCTACTACAACGGCTGCTCGCAAAGCGGTCACCACGGCATCATGGAGATGCAGCGCTACCCGGAAGACTACGACGGCATCGTCGCCGGGGCTCCGGCGAGCGACTGGACCGGCACGCTGGCCGCCGAGGCCAACGCCGCCCTGGCGCAGTCGCTCGTGCCCGGCGCCGGCATTCCGCGCGCCCTGCTCGCCTCGGTCAAGGCCAACGTGATGGCGGCCTGCGACGGCACGCCCGGCATCGACCACCTGATCGACGGCGTGCTCGACGATCCGCGCCGTTGCAAATACGACCCGGCGGCGATGCAATGCGGCGCGCCGACCGCCGACCCGGTGAACTGCCTCAGCGCCCCGCAGGTCACGGCCGTCAAGACCGCCCTGGCCGGCCGCTTCAAGACGACCGGCGAACTGGTGGCCTACGGCTATCCGTCCGAGGGGGTCGGCGGCAGCTTCTTCCCCACCAACCTCACGACGCCCGACCGTCCGCAGGGAAGCTGGTCCAACCACTGGCGTTACGCGGTGTTCGCGAACCCGACGTACGACTTCTCGACCTTCAACGGGGATACCGACGTCGATTTCGCACGCGGCAAGGAAGGCGCGACCTACGACGCCATCAGCGGCAACTACACGGCGTTCGCCGACCGCGGGGGCAAGTTCCTGATGTACCACGGCTGGGCCGATTCGCTGATCACCCCGGCGCTGACGATCGCCGAATGGGAGGACATGAGGGCGCAGATGGGCCAGGCCAAGGTCGACAGCTTCGCGCGGCTGTACATGGTCCCCGGCATGGACCATTGCGGCGGCGGCACCGGCACCGGCACCTTCGAGTTGATGACGGCGCTGGCCAACTGGCGCGAGAACGGCACGGCGCCCGATTCGACAACCGCGGCCAACACGCCGATCGCCTCGCGTGCGGCCAACGCGGCGGCCGGCCTGACGGCTCGGACACGTCCGCTGTGCCCCTACCCGAAGGTGGCGACCTACGACGGCAGCGGCAGCATCGACGACGCGGCCAACTTCGCCTGCACCGCGCCCTGACCTGGCGCCCGGGACGCGGCCCGGGCGCGCTCGGCGACACCGATCCAGGTCGCGTCGACACCCCCCGCCGCGGCACTGTGCGTCGCGACGGGTACCCGCAGGGTCACTTGGTCCGCAGCTTCTTTGCTGCTTCCAGGATCGGCAGGCCGGCCTTCATCGCGCCCGCGAGGTCGGGTACCTTGTCGTAGGCGCCACCGGCGACGAAGACCTGAGCGGTCTCGGTCAGCGCCTTCTCGCTGGCGCCCGAGCGCGCGTCGGCCAGCGCCTGGTCGAGCGTCTGGTAGTCGCGGTACGCGAGCGTGTAACGCGCCTTGGCCTCGTTGCCGTCAATGCCGGCGTCTTTGCGCGCCCGCCAGCGCCATCTCGACCCGATCGTCGTCAGCACACTGCGCGACAGCGCGCTCGAACTCGAGACGGTGCGCACGCTCATCTCGTACCGG
>JBDSZM010000317.1:0-5094 GCA_039925165.1 Burkholderiaceae bacterium | reverse complement strand
CGCTCGCCGTGCTGCGGCTCGATCCGGACCCAGGCCGGCTGGAACTCGGCCCGTCGCACCCGCGTCGCGCTCACGTGCTCGACGGTCAGGCGCCCGGGGCGCAGGTCGATCGACTCGAAATCGGCGGCGTGGCGCGCATACAGCAGCATCGCGGCGCCGACCGCCAGCAGTTCGAGCGTCGCAAACGGCAGCACCAGCAGCGCACCTTGGACCCAGCACACCGAGGCGATCGCCAGCGTGAGCGCGACCAGCACGCCGAAGGTCGCAAACAGCTGGCGCGGGGCGATCGAGCAGTTGCGCTTGAGCAGCCACTGAGCGCCCGCCGGAGCGGCGGCACCGTCCCCGACCTCACGCCCGAGTCGAGGCGCGACATGGGAAGCTGCGATCCCGATCCGGGTCGGGGAGGGTGAGACGGTCATGCTGCCGATGAAGACTCGAAAAAACGAACGATCGCGCGGGAGGGCGGCTTGGAGCGCTCGCCTCGCGGGCCGGCAGCAATCAAGCCGCAGAATTTTAGCCCAGCGCCCGACCCGCGTTGCGGTCGCGCCGCGAAGGCAACAGGCTGCGCATGCTGTCGAGCGAGACGCGGGTCGGCGCGTCGGTGCGCAGACGCGGCGCAGCCTTGAAGGCGTGTCCGTAAGCGACCTCGAACGAGAGCGCGATGCGGCCGTCCGCGCCGGCCATCGCGGCCAGCCCTTCAAGCAGGTGCTGCCGCCAGCGCGGCGTGCGCAGCCCCGGGTGCCGGTCGGGCGCGGCGTTGCCGCCGAGACCGCGCAGCTCGGCGAGCAGCGCTTCGGCATCGGGCCAGGTCAGGGTGAGCACCTCCTGGTCCATCACCGGGTCGGCGAAGCCGGCGCGCACCAGCATGTCGCCCAGGTCGTGCATGTCGACAAAGCCCGGCGTGGCGCTGCCCCAGCCCAGCCCGTCGTACAAGGTCCGCAGCTCGCGCAGGCTGCCCGGGCCGAGGCAGGAGAACATCACGAAGCCCTCGGGAGCGAGCAAGGCCTCCCAGCGCGCGAACAGCGCTGGCGGGTCGACCACCGCATGCAGCATCATGTTCGCCCACACCAGGCCGGCGCCGGGAGCGATCTCGTCCGCCTCCTCGTGCACCTGCGACGCGGCCGCGTGCGGGTCGGCCCGGCGCCACCATGGCCGTGCCCGCGCCGCACGCGTGCGGGCCGCCCAGATCGCCTCCGGTTCGACCGCGACGACGCCCGCCTGCGGGTGCACGCGCTGCAGCTCCGCCGCGCCCGCGCCGAGGCCACTCCACCAGTCGAGGATGCGGTTCGGTCGCGCCCGCACGATCTCGAGCCGCTGCGCCATGCGACGCGCCACTTCGGCGTGCAGCCAGGGCGGTTCGGGGGCGCGGGCCAGCCGGCGCAGCGTCGCTTGGACCGCCACCGCATCGAGCCGGCGGGCCGCGTGCGGGTCTTCGGTGGCCATGGGCGGGCAGTATATTGACGCGCCCTGCCCCGCCCGGCCCGGCTGGCCCGACTGGCCGCGGCCAGCGTCCGCCGGCACGCGCGACGCCAGCCTGCCCACCTGCATGAACTTCCGGATCGCCGCCCCGACCTTGCCGAAGGCCTTGCGCTGGCGGCCGCCCAGCCTGTGCGCGGTGTGCCACGACTGGGGTCGGCAACGCGTCTGCGATCCCTGCCTGCTGCGCTTCGCACCGGCCATCCGGCGTTGCCGCCGCTGTGCGCTCGCGGTGCCGCCGGGGGTCACGGCGTGCGGACGCTGCGTGACTGCACCTCCGGCCTTCGAGCGGACACTCGCCGCCTTCGACTACGCCTATCCGTGGGACGGGCTGCTGGTCCGGTTCAAGTTCGCCGCCGCGCTCGACCTGGCGCCGCTGCTCGCCGCACGACTCGACGATGCCATCGCGGCGAACGACGCACCGTCACCGTCGTTGGTATTGCCCGTGCCGCTCGGCCCGCAGCGGCTGCGCGAGCGGGGCTACAACCAGGCCTGGGAGCTGGCACGCCGGTTGGCGACGCGGCGCGGTTGTGCCGCCAACGCCCGCTTGCTGCTGCGCGTGCGCGACGCCCCGCACCAGATCGCCCTGCCCGCCGCCGAGCGTGCCGCCAATGTGCGCGGCGCATTCGCGGTCGAGCCGCTGCGGCGCGGCGACCTGGACGGGCAGTGCGTGGCGCTGGTCGACGATGTGATGACGACCGGCGCCACCGCCGATGAAGCGGCGCGGGTGCTGCTGCAGGCCGGCGCCGCGTCGGTGCAGGTCTGGGTGGCGGCGCGCACGCCCGCACCGCGCGACGCGTGACGGCCATGTTCCACATCGCCCTGGTGCATCCCGAGATTCCGCCCAACACGGGCAACGTGATCCGGCTGGCGGCCAACACCGGCTGCACCCTGCACCTGATCCATCCACTGGGATACTCGATGGACGACACGCTGCTGCGGCGCGCCGGGCTCGACTACCACGAGACCGCGCGGGTCCGGCAACATGCGTCGTGGGAGGCCTACCTCGCCGCCGAGCGGCCGGCGCCGGCCCGGCGCTACGCCTTCACGACGCGCGGAGCGATGCCATTCGCCGACGTGCGCTGGCAGCCGGGCGACTGGCTGGTATTCGGCGCCGAGACCCAGGGCCTGCCGGCAGCGGTGCTTGCGGATTTCGAGCCAGCGCAACGGGTGCGCCTGCCGCTGCGCCCCGGGCAGCGCAGCCTCAACCTGTCGAACGCGGTCGCCGTCGCGGTGTTCGAGGCCTGGCGGCAGCAAGGCTACGCCGGCGCGGTCTGACGGCGACGCTGGCGGCGGGCGCCGGTGCCGTCGGACGCCGGTGGCAGAACTACTCGGGCTGGACGCCCGCCGCCTTGATCACACGGGCCCAGCGCACCTGCTCGGTCTTCATGAGCGTGGCGAGCGCCTCGGGCGCGGTGCCGGCGGCGCTGAAGTACTGGCCCAGGATGCGGGTGCGCACCTCGTCGCTCTTGATGATGCGCAGCAACTCGCCGGCCAGTCGGTCGATGATCGGACGCGGCGTGCGTGCCGGAGCCAGCACCGCCTGCCACGAGATGGCCTCGAACTCGGGCCAACCCTGCTCGACCAGCGTCGGGTATTCGGGCAGCGACGACGCCCGGCCAAGCGTGGTGACGCCCAGGGCGGTCAGTTTGCCGGCGCGCACGTTGCCCATCGCGATGCCAGGCACCATGAACGCCGCCTGCACCTGCCCGCCAAGGATCGCGTTGACGATCTGCGGGAAGCCCTGGTACGGCACATGGACCAGGTCGATGCCGGCACGCGTCTTGAAGAGCTCCATCGCCAGGTGCGAGGCGCTGCCGTTGCCGACGCTGCCGTAATTGAGCTGGCCCTGGCGCTCCTTGGCGATGCGCACGAAATCGGCCAGCGTAGCGGCCCCGAGCTTGGGGTCGACGACCAGCAGGTTGGGCGAGGTCGCGACCAGCGTCACCGGCGCGAGGTCGCGCGTCGGGTCGTAGCCGAGGCTCTTGTTCAGCAGCGGCGCGGTGACCAGCGGACCCTGGATCGTGAACAGCAGCGTGTAGCCGTCGGGCTCGGCCTTGGCGACGAGCGCGGTACCGAGGTTGCCGCCGGCACCCGGCTTGTTGTCGATCACCACCGGTTGGCCCAGACGCTGCGCCAGCGGCTCGGCCACCAGTCGCGCGACGATGTCGGGCGAGCTGCCCGGCGGGAACGGCACCACCAGCTTGATCGGCCGCGCCGGCCAAGCCGGTGCCTGGGCCTGCGCGGTCAGCACGGGCAAGAGGGCGCCCGCAGCGGCGGTCAGGATGATTTCACGTCGGTTCAGTGTCATGGGTCGCTTTCAATGTTCGGGACGCGCACCGCGTCCCATCAGTCGTTCGAGAGCCTCGGCCGGCGTGCGCTCGCCTGCGAGCACCGCCGCGACGGCGGCCGTGATCGGCATCTCCACGCCGGCGGCGTGGGCCCGCTGCAGCACCATCGCCGCGCTCGGCACGCCTTCGGCAACGTGGCCGAGATCGTTCAGGATGCGCGCGAGCGGCAGGCCCTGGGCCAGCAGCAAGCCGACGCGTCGGTTGCGCGACAGCTCGCCGGTGGCGGTGAGCACCAAGTCGCCCAGTCCCGACAGGCCCGTGAAGGTTTCGGCCTGCGCGCCGAGCGCCACGCCCAGCCGCGTCATCTCGGACAGCCCGCGCGTGATCAGCGCCGCGCGGGCGTTCAGCCCGAGCCCCGGCGCGGCCGCGGCCGAAGGTCCGGCCATGCCGTCGGCAATGCCGGTGGCGATCGCCAGCACATTCTTGACCGCGCCGCCGACCTCGACCCCGACCGGGTCGGACGAGGTGTAGATGCGCAGGCTCTCGCTGTGCAGGGTGTCGACCGCCAGGGCGGCGAGCGCGGTATCGCGGCTGGCGGCGACCAGCGCCGTCGGTTGACCGCGTGCGACCTCGATCGCGAAGCTCGGCCCCGACAGCACGCCGACCCGCAGGCCCGGGGCGACCGCCCGTGCGACCTCGTGGCCGAGGCGTCCGCTCAATGCCTGGAAGCCCTTGCACAGCCACAGCAGCGGCGGCGCATCGGCCGGCAAGCGAGCGAGCACCGGCTCGAGGCCGGCCATCGGTGTCGCGACGATCAGCAGGCCGCCTGCGGCATGCGCCACGCAGGCGTCGAAGTCGGCGCTGATCTGCAGCGCCGGCGGCAGCACCACGTCGGGCAGGTAGCGCGCGTTGCGGCGCATCGACGCCATCCGCGCAGCCTGCGCGGCGTCGCGCGCCCACAGCCGGGTCGGATGGCGGGCCGCCGCGCGCAGCGCGAGGGCGGTGCCCCACGCGCCTGCACCGAGCACGGCCACCCGCATCGGACGCTGCCGGATCAGCTGGCGCTGGTGAGGATGCCCGATCCGTTGCTCGCGCTGGCGACCGGTGCCTGCGGCGCTTGCTGCGCCTGCTGGGCTTCGTACATGGCCTGGAAGTTGACCTCGGCCAGGATCACCGGCGGGAAGCCGGCGCGCGTGCACACGTCGGACACGATGGCGCGCAGATACGGATAGACGATGCCCGGGCAGGCGATGCCGACGATCGGCTGGAGCTGCTCGTCCGGGATGTTGCGGATCTCGAAGATGCCGGCCTGCTTGGCTTCGACCAG
>JBDSZM010000316.1:0-3196 GCA_039925165.1 Burkholderiaceae bacterium | reverse complement strand
GCGATCATGGCCAACCGCATCGTGCCGGGCGACGTGATGGTGCTGCGCTACCTCGGGCCGAAGGGTGCGCCCGGCATGCCTGAGATGCTGGCACCGACCAGCGCGCTCATCGGCCAAGGCCTGGGCGAATCGGTCGGCATGGTGACCGACGGCCGCTTCTCCGGCGGCACCTGGGGCATGGTGGTCGGGCACGTGGCGCCCGAGGCCTACGCCGGCGGCACCATCGCCCTGGTGCAGGAGGGCGACTCGATCACGATCAATGCCCACACCCTGAGCCTGAACCTGAACGTGCCGGACGACGAACTGGCGCGCCGCCGCGCCGCCTGGACGCCGCCGCAGCCGCGCTACACCCGCGGCGTACTCGCCAAGTTCGCGCGCAACGCGTCGAGCGCCAGTACCGGCGCCGTGCTCGACAGGTTCGACTGAGCAGGGTCGCTGCTCTTGGCGGTCCGGGGAGGGCCGCGTCGGTCGGTCATTGCGGCGTCACTTCTTTTTGCGGCGGGCCCGGGTGTCGAGCCCGAGGGCCTGCAGGTTTTCCTGCCGGCGGGCCAGCTTCTTGTCTTCCATCTTCGCCATCTCGCGGCGTTTGTTGATGCCGCTCATGTCGGCGATGGCCCACCAGATACCGGCCAGCACAAAGGGCACGCAGAACTTCCACAGGTCGCCGGTCAGGTTCCAGGTCCAGTTGCCCATCGGGCCGATGCCCAGCAGGTTGGCCGCGATGATGAGCACGCCGAGGATCACGAAATACATGGCCGCACCTGTGGACTGAAGACTGACGACGTCGAGCCGGCTGGCCCGCGGACGATCCGGTGAATGTAGCCACTCCGGGTCGCCCGGACCGCGTGCAGAAGTCATGAAACCGGCGGCGGCGACCCGCGGTGCGCGCTGCCCGCGCAACGGTGCGCCCGGTTCAGGTCGACTGCGCGAGCACCGCACGTTCCGCCGGGCCGAGCGCATATCCCGTGCCGTGCGCCTGCGCGAGCGCATCGGCCTGGGCCTCGAACCGCTCCCGGCCCTCCGAGGCCACATAGCGGATCGCCCCGCCGGTCCAGGCCGGGAAGCCGATCCCGAGGATCGAACCGATGTTGGCATCGTGGGTGCTCGTCAGCACACCCTCGGCCAGGCAGCGCGCAGTCTCTATCGACTGCCGGTACAGCAGCCGGCGCGACAGCGTCGCGATGTCCGGATGCGGCCCGGTGGCCTCGAATTGCGCCAGCCCGGGCCACAGCCGCTTCGGCTCGCCGGGCGCGTAGTCGTAGTAGCCGCCGCCGGCCGCGCGCCCCGGCCGGCCGAGCGTGCGCACCATGCGTTCGACGAACCGCTCGCCCGGACTCGCGGCATAGGTGCGGCCACTGGCGGCGAAGTCGGCCCGCGTCTGATCCAGCACCTGCACCGACAATGCGAGCGAGGTCTCGTCCAGCACCGCGAGCGGGCCGACCGGCATGCCGGCGGCGAGGGCGGCGTGCTCGACCAGCGGCGCCGGAATGCCCTCGGCCAGCATCGCCGCGCCCTCCATCACGAAGGTGCCGAAGACGCGGCTGGTGAAGAAGCCGCGCGCATCGTTGACGACGATCGGCGTCTTGCCCAGGCGCTGCACATAGTCGTAGGCCCGCGCCACCGTGCGGTCGTCGGTCGCTGCGCCGCGGATGATCTCGACGAGCCGCATCGTGTGCACCGGCGAGAAGAAGTGGACTCCGATGTAGCGGCTCGGGTCGCGGCTCGCAGATGCCAGGCCGCTGATCGGCAAGGTCGAGGTGTTGGAGGCGAAAAACCCATCCGGCGCCAGCATCGGTTCGGCCTCGCGCGTCACGGCCGCCTTCAGGTCGCGGCGCTCGAACACCGCCTCGATGATCAGGTCGCAGCCCTGCAGGTCGGCGACGTTCGCGCTGGGCGTGACGAGCGACAACAGCGTCGCTTCGGCAACAGCATCGAGCCGGCCCGCCTTGATCTGCGACGCCGTGATACGGCGCACCGCATCGAGCCCCGCCTGCGCGCGCTCGATCGACACGTCCTTCAGCACGCAAGCGATGCCGCGCGAGGCATTGGCATGGGCGATGCCCGAGCCCATCATGCCGGCGCCCAGCACCCCGACCCGCGTCGGCCGCCACGGCGGCACGCCGGCCGGGCGCGACTGGCCGGCCTTGATGGCGTTGAGGTCGAAGAAAAAGGCCCCGATCATGTTCTTGGCGTTGCGTCCGACCATGATCTTCGCGAGCTTGCGGCTCTCGATCCGCGTGGCGGTGTCGTAGTCGACGAGCGAGCCCTCGACCATGGTCTCGAGGATGGCCTGCGGCGCCGGATAGAGCCCGCGGGTCTTCTTGGCCAGCAGGGCCGGGGCGACGCTCAGCGCCGCCGCGATCGTCGGCGCCGCGGCCGTGCCGCCGGGCATGCGGTAGCCCTTGCGGTCCCACGGCTGCACCGCATCGGGGTGCGCCGCAATCCACGCCAAGGCCTGCGCGCGCAGGTCCGCGGCGTCGTCGGCCAGGCCGTCGACAAGGCCGAGCTCGAGCGCCTCGCGCGGTCCGAAGAGCTTGCCTTCCACCAGGTAGGGCTGCGCCGCCATCAGGCCGAGCCAGCGCACCATCTTCGTGATGCCGGTCGCGCCAGGGATGAGGCCCAGCGTCACCTCCGGCGTGCCGAAGCGGATGCGTCGGTCGTCGAGCGCGAAACGCGCATGCGCCGCCAGCGCCAGCTCCCAGCCGCCGCCGAGAGCTGCGCCGGCGAGCAGCGCGACGACCGGCCGGCCGAAGGTCTCGAGCCGACGGAAGTCGGCCTTCATCGCCTCGATCGAGCGAAAGCCGGCCGGAGCGTCGGACGCCTGTAGCGTCAGCACGTCCTTCAATTCGGCACCGGCGAAGAAGGTCGGCTTGGCCGAGGCGAGCAGCACGCCGCGCACGCGCTCCTTGTCGGCGACGACGGCCGCGACGGCCGCGGTCCAGTCGGCCTGCCACTGCGCGGTCATCGTGTTGACGGCCGCGCCGGGCGCGTCGAGGGTCAGGGTGGCGATGCCGTCGGGGTCGACCTTGTAATGGATGGTCTGCATGGTCGTGCTTGCCCTTCGTCGCTGGAGCTATCGGCGGCTCGGCGCACCGCCGGGCCGGCAAGCGGCGCTCATACGCGCTCGACGATGGTCGCGATGCCCATGCCGCCGCCGACGCACAGCGTCACGAGGCCGCGCCTGAGCTGGCGCCGT
>JBDSZM010000315.1:0-7269 GCA_039925165.1 Burkholderiaceae bacterium | reverse complement strand
GCGATGCGCGCCAGGCCCTCGATCTCGGCCGGCGTGAGCGGACGCACCACGCGCGCCGGCCGGCCGAGGATCATCGAGCCGTCGGGAAAGGATTTGCCCTCGGTCACCAGCGAGCCGGCACCGACCAGGCAGTTGCGCCCGATCACCGCCTTGTTCAGCACCACCGACTGGATGCCGATCAGCGAGCCTGCGCCGATGGTGCAGCCGTGCAGCATCACCTGGTGGCCGATCGAGACGTTGTCACCGAGCGTGAGCGGTGCGCCCGGGTCCGAGTGCATCACGCTCGCGTCCTGCACGTTGCAGTTGCGGCCGATGCGCACGGTTTCGTTGTCGCCGCGCACGACCACGCCGAACCACACGCTCGCGCCCTCGGCCAGTTCGACATTGCCGATCACCTGGGCACTGTCGGCGACCCAGGCGCCGGGGGCGATCTGCGGGACGTGGTTCTCGAGTCGGTAGACGGCCATGCGGAGCACTCCGGGAGAGGCCCCCAAAGGGCCGGCCGATAATTCTAGGGATGAACCCGAGACAGCTCGCCCTCGAGGTCTTGTGCATCACCGACCCGACCGCCAAGGCCGCGGCGGCGCGCCAGCTGCAGGCCGACTTCGACCCGGGCGCGCTCGATACGACCGCCCGCCTGCAGCCGGCCGCCGACCTTCCGGGCCGCCCGGCGCAACCGGTGCTGGTGCCGGCACAGGCGGTGCCGATGCGCTCGCCGCACACCGTCGAGGGCCGCGCCGCGCTGCTGCACGCAGTGACGCACATCGAGTTCAACGCCATCAACCTGGCGCTCGACGCCGTATGGCGCTTCCCCGATCTCCCGGCCGCCTATTACCGCGACTGGCTGCGGGTCGCGAGCGAAGAGGCACGGCACTACACGCTGCTGCGCGAGCACCTGCTCACCCTCGGCCACGACTACGGCGACTTCCCGGCCCACGACGGCCTGTGGGTCATGACGCTGCGCACCGCACACGACGTGACGGCCCGCATGGCGCTGGTGCCGCGCACGCTGGAAGCGCGCGGGCTCGACGCGACCCCGCCGATGCAGGCCAAGCTCACGCGCTGCGGCGACCTGCGAGCGGCCGAGATCCTCGGCATCATCCTGCGCGACGAGATCGGTCACGTCGCCATCGGCAACCGCTGGTACCGCTGGCTGTGCGAGCGCGACCGGCTCGACCCGCTCGCGCACTACGCCGTGCTCGCGCGGCGTCACGCGGCGCCCCGGCTGCGCCCGCCGTTCAACCTCGTCGCACGGCGCGCCGCTGGTTTCAGCGAGGTCGAACTCGAACGGCTGGCCGAGGCGGGCGAGGCCCGATAACCAAAGTTCCTCTGCATCACTTGTGTCCAAGCAATTGAGAGACGACCGAGCTGAGTGAGCGCGCGTGCGCTGCCCGCATTCACCGCGGCGAGACGAGTACGTAGCCGCGGTTCTCGACCGTATCGAAGCTGCGCATGCCCTTGACGAGCGTCGCCGCCGGTATCCAAACCCACCCCGCTGCGGCGGGGTTTACGTCGATCACGAGGAATGAATCGGACGGCGCGTCGTACGCCCCCAGGGGCGAGATGTGGCCGCCGCCTTTCTGACCGACCCCCTCGCGCCGGTAGTTGACGATGACATAGTCGCCCGGTCGGCTCAGGTTGCCGACCAGCTCCGAACGGATCGCCGCGTCGGGCCGGGCGTCGTCCACCACGACAAGTTGGGTGGTGAGGCCATTTGCCCTGAGCATCTCGTCGAACTGACGCAACTGGTAGCCGAAATCGCGCTGCTGCTTGGCGCCGATCGTGACCGGCTCGCCGAGCACCTGGGCGCGGGTCTTCGCGCCCGGGGCGATCACGTTGTCCTGGGTATAGCGCGGAACGATCGGGTCGCTGCCGCCCGGCAGGCGGCGCGGGTCGTCGGGGCGCAGGCGGCCGTGGTCGCGCGGCAGGTCGGGGCTGCGCGAGCGCAGCGCATTGAGGACGATGGCCGCGCTCGTCGGGCCGCAGAAGGCGGCGTTCAGCTGGGCCTCGAACTGGTTTGCAAGCGCCGCGAAGTCGCTTTTCGCGACGCTGCGCGAGAGCCGCGCCATACCTTCGTCGCTGGCGAACGCAAGCAGCTCCGGCGCGTTGGCGACGCCGGCCGCGAGAGGCGCGAGAGGCGCCGGAGACTGGCAACCGAAGACGGCACCGAGCAAAAGCGCGAGGGCGAAACGGGTGGCCTGCGACATGGTCGACTCCCGAAGATGAACTGAGGATTCAGCGTGGCGGGCGCGCTCAGTAGCCGAGCGCCAGACCCGTATTGCGCCTCGGATCGTTGGCGCCGTAGTAGCGATTCCTGCCCACCGGCTTGCCATCCAGTGCCGGCGCGCCGATCAGGATGGCTGCGAGATGGTTTGCGGGCTGCGGTCCGGCGAACTTGTGGCCCCAGGCCTCGAGGATCCTGCGCGTGTCGGGGCTCAGCGCAAAGGCTTCGACGTTGGTCGATTCGGGCAACCACTGCTGGTGAAATTTCGGCGCATCGACCGCCTCTTGCACATTCATCCCGTGGTCGATCACATTCACGATGGTGTGCAGCACCGCGGTGATGATGCGGCTGCCGCCGGGAGTGCCGAGCACGAGCACCGGCTTGCCGTCCTTGGTGACGATGGTCGGGCTCATCGAACTCAGCGGTCGCTTGCCGGGCGCGATCGCATTCGCCTCGCCCTGCACCAGCCCATAAAGATTGGGCACGCCGGCCTTGACGGTGAAATCGTCCATCTCGTTGTTCAGCAGCACGCCGGTGGTCGCGGCGGTGACGCGGGCGCCGAACCAACCGTTCAGCGTATAGGTGACGGCGACCGCATTGCCGGCCTTATCGACGATTGAATAGTGCGTGGTGTTGCTGCCTTCGTGCGGCGCGATGCCGGGCGCAATGTCCTTCGAGACGCCGGCCCGCGCCGGGTCTATCGCGGCGCGGATCTTCGCGGCGTAGCCCTTGTCGAGCAGCCGCTCGATCGGGTTGCGGACGAAGTCGGGGTCGCCGAGCGCGTTGTTTCGGTCCACGTAGGCGTGGCGCATCGCCTCGATCTCATAGTGAACCGCCTGCGCCGAGCCGAAGCCGAGCGCCTTGAGCGGATAGCCTTCGAGGATATTCAGCAGCTCGCAGATGATCACGCCGCCCGAACTCGGCGGCGGCGCCGAGACGATGCCGTAGCCCCGGTAGTCGCACTCGACGGGCTTCAGTTCTCGGGTTCGGTAGCGGTCCAGATCGGTCTGTGTGATCAGGCCCTTGCCGGCCCGGCTCGAGGCGACGATGGCCGCGCCCACCGGGCCTTGATAGAACCCCGCTTCGCCGTGCTGGGCAATCCGCTTCAGGGTCTCGGCCAGATCTTTCTGCACGATCTTCTGGCCCGCCGCAAAGGCGGCGCCCTGGTTCAGAAAGATCGCCGCGCTCGCCGGATCCTTTCTGAAATCTTCGGTCGCGCTGGCGAACACGTCGGCGTCGCCCTGCTCGAGGACGAAACCGTTGCGGGCGTAGCCGATCGCCGGCGCCATCAGCGCGGCGCGCTTCATCGTGCCGTACTTCGCGAGCGCAAATTCGAGTCCCGAGACGCTGCCCGGCACGCCGACCGCGAGGTGCCCCGCCGTGCTCGCACCCTTGATCACAGCGCCATCCTTGTCGAGGAACATGGCCGCGCTCGCCGCGAGCGGCGCCTTCTCGCGGAAATCGAGAAACGTCTTGCGCCCGTCGGCCAACTGGATCGTCATGAAGCCGCCGCCGCCCAGGTTGCCCGCGGCCGGGTAGACGACGGCTAGCGCATAGCCGACCGCCACCGCCGCGTCGACCGCATTGCCGCCGTCCTTCAGCACATCGACGCCGACGCGTGTGGCCAGATGCTGCGCCGTCACCACCATGCCGTTCTCGGCCGCGACCGGCGCCTGCGAAGCGGCGTGCGCGGCGCCTTGGCCGACGGTGAGCGCGACGAGGAGGGTCCGGATCAATCGCTGGTGTGTCATGCGATGCATCTCCATGCGCAGCGGTTCAGGCATCGCCGCCTTTCGGTGCCGGCGCCTGAACATCGATATGCCGCAGCACGCGCTGCGGGTATGGGATCTCGACACCCTGCGCAGCCAGCAGTTCGAGCATCACGAGATAGACCGACGAGCGCACGTTGCCCTGTCCGTTCTCGCTGTCGCGGATCCAGAACTGCAGCTTCAGATCGATGCCGTCGGCGCCGAGGCTGGCGATCTGGCAGCCGGGGCCGGGATCGGACAGCACCCGCGGCACGCCGGCGGCGGCAGCCTCGAGCAGCGGCGCGAGCGCACGCACGTCGGTGCCGTACGCGACCTGGACCTCGCACGTGAGCAACACCTGCGGGTCGGCCAGCGAGAGGTTCTCGACCCGCTGCGTGATGAGCATCTCGTTGGGCACGATGGCCTCGCGCCCGCCGAGCGAACGCACCACGGTGTAGCGGGTCCGGATGTCGGTGATGCGGCCCTCGAAGTTGTCGATCTTGACCATGTCGCCGATGCGCAGCGAACGCTCGGCCAGGACCACGAAGCCGCTGATGTAGTTGGCCGCGATCTTCTGCAGGCCGAACCCCAGGCCGACGCCGACCGCGCCGCCGAGCACCGACAGCGCCGTCAGGTCGATGCCGATCGCCGACAGCGCGATCAGCAAACCGATGAACAGCAGCAGCGCGCGCACGACGTTGGCGAACATCTTGCGGATCGACAGGTTGGCACCGCTGCTGCGCAGCAGCCGGCGTTCGATCTCGGCGGCGATCCACAGCGTGAGCACCAGCACCAGGCCCGCCGTGAGCGTGCCTTCGACGAGCGTTCGCAGCGACAGCGGCTTGCCGCCGACCGTCCAGGTCACGTCCTCCATCGCGTCGAGCAGCAGCGGCAAGGCGCCGGTGACCCACAGCACGACCGCGATCCAGGCCAGCCAGGAGACGCTGCGCTCGACCGTGCCGACCACGCTGGAACCCGGAAACGAGGCGCTCATCACCCGCACCGCGAGCCGGATGACGACCAGCGACAGCAGGATCGGCAGTGCGAGCTTGAACAGCGCCGGGCGTACCAGCCCGGCGAGCGCGAGGTTGGCCGAGAACGCGAGCGCCAGCGCCAGCACCGGGAACAGCAGCCCGTCGACCACGTGGCGGCCGAACCAGATCGAGCTGGGGTTGGCGACCCGGCCGCGCAGCAGGCGCGCGATCGCCCACGCCAGCAGCAGGCAGCCGGCCAGCACCGCCAGTTCGGTGTAGACGCCGGGCTGAGCCAGGCCGCCGATCAGGTCGGCGACCGCATCGGTGATCGAGGGACGGGCCAAACCGACAGCGAGGAAGGAGGTGAACCCGACGCGACCGGGATCAGACGCCGGCCAGCACGCGCACGTGGCTGACCACGCTGCGGCCGAGCGCCGACAGGTTGTAGCCGCCCTCGAGGCACGAGACGATGCGCCCACCGGCGTGCTTGTCGGCGACATCCTTGATGCGCCGCGTGATCCATTCGTAGTCGGCCTCGACCAGGCCGAGCTGGCCCAGGCCGTCCTCGCGGTGCGCGTCGAAGCCGGCAGAGATGAAGATCATCTGCGGCGAAAAATCGTTCAGGCGCGGCAGCCAGTGGCGCTCGATCAGGTCGCGGATCTGGGGTCCGCGGGTATACGGCGGGATCGGCAGGTTGACCATGTTGTCGCCGCTCGGCACCGCGCCGGTGCCGGGGTACAAGGGGTGCTGGAAGAAGCTCACCATCAGCACCCGCTCGTCGTTGGCGATGATGTCCTCGGTGCCGTTGCCGTGGTGGACGTCGAAGTCGACGATCGCGACCCGCTCGAGCCCGCGCACGTCGAGCGCATGGCGCGCCGCGACCGCCACGCTGTTGAAGAAGCAAAAGCCCATCGCCTGGTCGCGCGTGGCGTGATGGCCGGGCGGGCGGATCGCGCAGAAGGCGTTGCGGATCTCGCCGTCGATCACGGCATCGGTCGCCGCGACCGCCGCCCCGGCGGCCCGCATGATGGCGCGCCAGGTGCCGGGCCCGGCCAGCGTGTCGGGGTCGAGCGCGTGCGACTCGCCGCTGTCTTCCAGCGGCTGCAGCAGGTCGGACAGCTCGCTCACATAGTTGCTGACGTGCGCCAGTCCCAGGTCGGACACCTGCGCCATCGGCGCCTCGCGGCGCTCGACGGCGATGTCGAGGCCGCTCGCGATCATCTGGTCGTCGATCGCACCCAGGCGCTGCGGACATTCGGGGTGGCCGCCGCCCATGTCGTGCAGGCGGCAATCGGGATGGCTGTAGAAGGCGGTGGTCATCGTGGGTTCGAAGCGCGAAGGGTTCGGGTAAGGTGGCCGGATGAAAGTCAAGAATAGCTCGCACGGCGAGACAGAGCGGGCCAAGCGTCGCGCTGCATTTTCCGACGTCACCCCATCGGCCCGCATCCCGTCGCGGGATCGCAAGACGTACCCGTCTGGCAAAGGATGGTCATGACGCTGGCCGTCCAGCTCACCCGGTTGATTGACCAGATTAGCACGATCATCGTGGGCAAACGCCCGCAGATCGAGGACTGCGTGGCCTGCATGCTGGCCGGCGGTCACCTGCTGATCGAGGACGTGCCGGGGGTCGGCAAGACGACGCTCGCGCATGCGCTGGCGGTGTCGCTCGGCCTGCGCTTCTCGCGCACCCAGTTCACCGCCGACCTGATGCCCTCGGACCTGATCGGCGTGGGCGTCTACGAGCGCAGCAAGGAAGCCTTCGTGTTCCACCCCGGGCCGGTGTTTGCGCAGGTGCTGCTGGCCGACGAGATCAACCGCGCCGGCCCCAAGACCCAGAGCGCGCTGCTCGAGGCGATTGAGGAACACCAGGTCACGGTCGAGGGCGAGACCCGCGCGCTGCCGCAGCCCTTCTTCGTCATCGCGACCCAGAACCCGACCGACCAGCTCGGCACCTATGCGCTGCCCGAATCGCAGCTCGACCGTTTCCTGATGTGCATCACGCTCGGCTACCCCGACCACGCGAGCGAACGCGCGCTGCTGTCGGGCCAGGACCGGCGCGAAGCGGTCCAGCACCTGGCGGCGGTGATGACCCCGGCCGAGCTGGTCGCGGCGCAGCAGGCGGTGCAGGCGGTGCACGTCTCCGAAGCGCTGCTCGACTACCTGCAGGCGCTGATCGCGGCGACGCGCTCGGGGCGCTGGTTCGTCGACGGCCTGTCGCCGCGCGCCGGCATCGCGGTGCTGCGTGCCGCGCGCGCCCGCGCACTGCTCGCCGGGCGTGACTACGTCGCGCCGGACGACGTGCAGTACGCGCTGCCGCAGACCA
>JBDSZM010000314.1:0-4386 GCA_039925165.1 Burkholderiaceae bacterium | reverse complement strand
CTGCGCCGCCTCAACCTCGCGCTCGACGCCACCGTGCTGACGGCCGATGCGCGCAGCGAAGGCTTCGGCAACGCCCTCGCGCCGCGCCTGGCGCTGATGGCGAGCCAGGTCTCGGACGCCTTCGGCACCAAGGACCGGGTCAAGCCCGAGGCGGTGTGGAACGGCAGCTTCCTGCCGAGCGCCGCCGAGCGCGACATCTTCGCCAAGCCAGCAGCGAAGAAGTGACGACTCCGGCCGACGACGGCGCGGGCCACGACGCCGGGCCGCGCCCGCCAAGTCCGGACCCTTTCGCAGGGTCGCCCGCCGTGCCCGGCGGGCGGGGTGCGCCATCCCCCCCGTTCTTCGTCGACTTCGACAAGGTCTGGCTAGCCTACAACGACGACCTACTGGCGCAAGAACAGTTCGCCGTCGAAGACATTTCACTCAAGGTCACGCAGGGCGAGTTCATCGCCATCGTCGGCCCGTCGGGCTGCGGCAAGTCGACCTTCATGAAGCTCGCGACCGGTCTGCGCCGACCGAGCCGCGGCTCGATCCGGATCGACGGCGCGCCGGTCACCGGCCCGCTGAAGATCAGCGGCATGGCGTTCCAGGCGCCGTCGCTGCTGCCGTGGCGCACGACGGTCGACAACGTGCTGCTGCCGCTCGAGATCGTCGAGCCGCACCGCTCCCAGTTCAAGCAGCGCCGCGCCGAGTACCGCGAGCGCGCGTCGAAGCTGCTGCAAAGCGTCGGCCTCGGCGGATACGAGGACAAATTTCCGTGGCAGCTGTCGGGCGGCATGCAGCAGCGCGCCTCGATCTGCCGCGCGCTCATCCACGAGCCCAAGATGCTGTTGCTCGACGAGCCCTTCGGCGCGCTCGACGCCTTCACGCGCGAAGAGCTGTGGTGCATCCTGCGAGACCTGTGGACCGCGCAGCGCTTCAACGTCATCCTCGTCACGCACGACCTGCGCGAGTCGGTGTTCCTGGCCGATACGGTGTACGTGATGAGCAAGGGTCCGGGCCGCTTCGTGGTGCGGCGCGAGATCGACCTGCCGCGCCCGCGCGACCTGGAGGTGACCTATACGCCGGCCTTCACCGACATCGTGCACGAGCTGCGCGGCCACATCGGCGCCATGCGTTTGCCCAAAGACGGCAAGACCGTCGCGCTGCCGGCCGCATGACGACGATGCAGCGCAAGAAGCTCGAACGCTGGGCGCCGGTGCTGGCGGCCATCGCCATCCTGTTGCTGTGGCAGGCGATCTGCACCGGCTTCGCGATCCCCGACTACATTTTTCCGAGCCCGTGGCAGATCGGCGAGGCGATGGCCGAGTTCATCGGTCCGATCCTGCAGGCGGCGTGGAAGACCTTCTGGGTCACGATGCTCGGCTTCGGACTGTCGATCGTGGTCGGCGTGATGCTCGGCTTCCTGGTCGGCTCGTCGCGCATGGCCTATGCCGCGCTCTACCCGCTGCTGGTCGCCTTCAACGCGGTGCCCAAGGCGGCGATCGTGCCCATCCTGATCGTCTGGTTCGGCATCGGCATCGGGCCCGGCATCCTGACGGCGTTCCTGATCTCGTTCTTCCCGATCACGGTGAATATCGCGACCGGGTTGGCGACGCTGGAGCCCGAACTGGAAGACGTGCTGCGCGTGCTCGGCGCCAAGCGCTGGGACGTGCTCGTCAAGGTGGGGCTGCCGCGCTCGATGCCGTATTTCTACGGGTCACTCAAGGTCGCGATCACGCTCGCCTTCGTCGGCACCGTGCTGGCCGAGATGACCGCCGGCGACTCGGGCATCGGCTACCTGATGCAGACCGCAGGTTCCCAGCAACGCATGCCCCTCGCCTTCGCCGGCCTGGTCGTGATCGGCGTGATGGCGATGGCGATGTACGAGCTGTTCTCGCTGGTCGAGAAGCGCACCACCGGCTGGGCGCATCGGGGGTCGCAGGGGGAGTAGCCCCCGAAACGGCGGGGCGCTGACGGTCCCGTGGGGTGCCGCTTCTCTGCACGCCGACGACCTTTCCGCATCGGATCGGTTCGTACGCATCGCGTTGATCAACGGCCGGTTCATGCCAGCGGGGCCAACCCGGGTCCGGATGACACCTTGCGCGCCACCAGCACGATGTCGCGGTGAAAGCGGCGCGGCACGCAGCGGAAGGCCAGGCTCAGGATTCGCTTCTTGCGGCTGCGGTTTTCGCGGTCGTAGCGAAAGTCCAGCATCTCGATGGCGAATCCGCACGCCTCGACGAAGCGTCGGACCTCGCGCGCCGAGTACTCGCGGACATGACCCATGTGTCCCAGGGCGCGCAGCTTGCCGAACTCGGACCAAGGGTCGGCAACGCTTCTACCCAACAAAAAACGGGCCAGGCTGGGCAGGGAATACACATTCGGCGTCGTCAGCAACAGAAACCCGCCCGGCGCCAGGACACGGCACGCCTCCGACAACACCAGCGCCGGATCGACACGCAGATGCTCGAAGGTTTCGCACAGCAGCACCCCGGAAAAGTGGCCGTCGGAAAACGGCATGGCTACGCGTTCGACGTCGCATCGCCGCACGTCCAGGCCCAAGGCGGCGATCAGCGCCGCGACCCGGTGCGGCGCCAGGTCGACGCCGACAACCGGATAGCCGGCCAGTTGGAGCAGCGCCGTCATGTGGCACGGCGCCGACCCGATGTCCAGCAACGGCCCGGCTGGCGCAAGCCCGGCGACGATCTCGAGGTCGGCGAAATAGCGGCGTCCATGGACGGCCAGGTTGGACCGATGCCAACCGCGCGCCGCATCGGTCTGCGCGGCCACAGCGGCCTCCAGCACCTCGAGCGCCTGACCTGCGCGCTCACCAGCTTCCCGCCCGCTCACGGGTGTTGCATCGTGCGGCTCCCGCAAAATGAATCTGCCGACCGGCCGCGGCCGGCGCGACAGGCCTGAATCACTTACCCGTCAGCCGAACACCCGCTTCAGCAGCGCGCTGCCGGTGCCCACCGGGTCGCGCCGGATCTTGCGTTCCTCCTCGCCGATCAGGGTGTACAGGCCGTCGAGCGCCTTGCCGGTGACGTAGTGCTCGAGGTTGGCATCCTCGCGCTTGACCAGGCCGAAGCCCGACGCCTTGCCGGCGACGGCGTTGTACTTCGACGCCAGCGACGCACGCTCGGTGGCGCGGGTCACGATCGGCAAAAACTGCACCGACAACGGCTCGCGGGTCTTGCCGGCGAAGAAGTCGGTCACCGCGGTGTCACCGCCGCGCACGATGCGCAGCGCGTCCTCCACGCTCATCGACTTGACCGCATTGCGCAGCAGCGGCGCAGCCTGCGGTACCGCCGACTCGGCGGCGCGGTTCATGGCGGTGACGAGTTCATCGAGCTTGCCGCCCTGCCCGCTCATGCGCAGCAACTTGGCACCGCTTTCCAGAAAGCCCGGCAGCGCAATCCGCACCTTCGGATTGCCGAGAAAGCCGTCGGGCCGACCGAGCTGCGCCACCGCGGCAGTTGCGCCGCGGTCGAGCGCCGCGCGCACGCCGCCGGCGGCGTCCGATTCGGTCAGGCCGGCGGCGCGGCCGCGGGTCGCCCACGCCAGGGTCAGGGCGGCCACGAGGCCGAAGGACAGGTCACGACGTTGCATTGGCGACTCCTCGGTGGCTCCACTGGGCGCGATGCGCGCAGCTGCGCCTGACCCGATCGTAGCCCCGTCCACGATGCCGCGATGCCTGCCTGCGTGCGACCTCGACCGATGCGGCGAGCCCTGCTCAGGTGGCTTCGGATTCCCGCTGCGCCGGCCCGACCTGACGCATGGCCTGGCACGCAAAGCTGCAACTCGATTACCGGCGCGAGAGCAAACTCGGGATCGCGCGCTGCCTGGTGCGCGACCGCCACGACGGTCCGCTGCGCGTGCTGGCGAGCCTGTACCCCGAGGGCGACACGGTCTGCCACAACGTGCTGGTGCATCCGCCCGGCGGCGTGGTCGGCGGCGACCGGCTGGCGATCGACATCGACGTCGGTGCCGATGCCCACGCGCTGGTCACGAGCGCCGGCGCCACGCGCTTCTATCGCAGCGCCGGCGAGACCGCGACCCAGACGGTGCGGGCGCGCGTCGGCGACGGCGCGCGCCTCGAGTGGCGGCCGCTCGAGACGATCGGCTACAGCGGCTGCGACGTCGAGAGCAGCGCGAGCTTCGAGCTGGCGCCGACCGCGCAAGCGATCGGCTGGGGCGTGCTCGCGCTGGGGCTGCCCGCGTCGAACCAGGGGTACGAGCGCGGCCGCGACGTGCAGCATCTGACCTTGCCGGGCCACTGGATCGAGCGCGGCGTGATCGACGCCGCCGACCGCCGGCTGCTCGACTCGCCGCTCGGCTGGCCCGGCCAGCGCGTGCTCGGCACGTTGTGGATCGGCTGCGGCATCCGCTTCGACCGCGCGCAGA
>JBDSZM010000313.1:0-2726 GCA_039925165.1 Burkholderiaceae bacterium | reverse complement strand
CAGACTCGCCACGCAGACGCTTGCGCTTATCCCCGCTCTCGGCCTGTTGCCGAAGCTTGGCCAGGCGCAGGACAGATGGCCATCTAAGCCGATCGTCTACGTCGTGCCGTTCCCGGCCGGCGGCACGACCGACATCCTTACGCGACTGATCGCGCTGAAACTCGGCCCCGCTTTGGGCACCACCGTGGTCGTCGAAAACAAGACCGGCGCCGCCGGCGGCGTCGGTGCCGATTACGTGGCGAAGGCTGCACCGGACGGCTACACGATCGTCGGCGGCACCATCAGCTCACATGCGATCAACCAAACGCTCTATCCGAAGCTGCCGTACGACGCGCAAAAGTCGTTCGAGCCGATCGCGCTTATCGGCACCAACGCGAACGTGCTGGTGGTCAATGCGGCAAGTCCGTACAAGAGCGTGCAGGACATCGTCGCGGCGGCCAAGGCAAAACCTGGCGTGATCGCTTACGCGTCGTCCGGCAGCGGCTCGTCGCAGCACATGTCGGGCGAGTTGTTCAAGTCGCTGGCGGGCATTGACCTTGTACATGTGCCGTACCGCGGCAGCAGCCCGGCGATTCAGGATGTGATGGCGGGCCAGGTGCCAATGATGTTCGACACCAGCGTGGTCGCGGCGCCGTTCATCGAAAGCGGCAAGCTGCGCGCACTCGCCGTGAGTTCGCCTAAGCGCACGTCGCTGATGCCGACTGTGCCCACCATGGACGAGTCGGGCGTCAAAGGCTTCAACGTGTACTCGTGGCAGGGCGTATTCGCGCCGGCCGGCACGCCGCAGCCGATTGTTCAGCGGCTGCACGACGAGATCGTAAAAATTATAAGCAGTGCCGAAATGAGAGAACGGCTTGGAAAGCTCGGCATGGAGGGTTCGGACATGACAATCGAACAGTTCAAGTCGTTTCAAGACGCCGAGATCGCGAAGTGGGCTCAAGTTATCAAGAGGGCTGGCCTCAAAGTCGACTGATCTGGCGATTTGCGGGGGAAGTGGAAAACACCATGCTGTCTACGCTACACGCTTCAGTGACCGATGTTCGAATCGTGGCTTCGAACTGGGCAGACCATTGAAGATTAGCACGCTCATTCGTTGCGAGGCGATCGTGGCGATGCGCCAGCTCAATTTCCTGGTAAACAAAGGGCGAACAACGCAAGCCCGAATCATGAAGTGCCCAATTTAGGCTCGCGTCAGCTCCAGCGGCGCTGCAAGAGGGATGCCCAATGAACAACCGACATGGCGGCCTTGAGCATCGATTGGCGTGGCGGATCAGTTAGGGACACTCTGCATAAACCTCGGGCAGACGTGCTTGCTGCGACGCGGTTGAGCGGTGACGCTTCGACTTATGAAGCAAGCCGATCTGGGTCTGAACCTCACCACCAAGCGAACCCGCAAGCGCGAGTTCCTCGACCAGATGGAACGCGTCGTTCCGTGGGCCGCGCTGACTGAACTGGTGTCCCCGTACGCGCCCGAGGGCAAGCGCGGTCGCCCGCCGTTTTCGGTGCAGACCATGCTGCGCATCCACTTCATGCAGCAGTGGTTCACGCTGAGTGACCCGGCGATGGAAGAGGCCCTGCACGACACCCCGCTGTTGCGCGAGTTTGCCGCGCTGAACTGGGAGACGCGGCTGCCCGACGAGACCACCATCCTGCGGTTTCGCCACCTGCTCGAGAAGCACAAGCTGGCGCGGCAGATGCTCGACCTCGTCAACGATCGGCTGCGCGACAAGGGCCTGCTGCTCAAGGCCGGCACGGTGGTCGATGCCACGCTCATCGCCGCACCGAGTTCGACCAAGAACGCCAGTGGCGAGCGCGACCCCGAGATGCACCAGACGAAGAAGGGCAACCAGTGGTACTTCGGGATGAAGGCCCACATCGGCGTGGATGCCGAGTCGGGGCTGGTGCACACGGTCAAGGGCACCGCCGGCAACGTCAGCGACGTGGTCGAGGCCAATGGTCTGCTGCACGGAGAAGAGGAAGTCGTGTTCGCCGATTCGGGCTACCAGGGTGCGCACAAGCGGTCCGACGCGAAGCCGGGCGTTCGCTGGCATGTGGCCAGACGACCGAGTTCGCGCAAGCCCTTCGAGAAGGCGGGCAAGCTGGGCCAAATGATCGACGAGATCGAGCATCTGAAGGCCAGCATGCGCGCGAAGGTCGAGCATCCGTTTCGGGTGATCAAGCGCCAGTTCGGGCACGTCAAGGTGCGCTACCGCGGGCTGAAGAAGAACACCGCGCAGCTGATGACTCTCTTCGCGCTGTCGAACCTGTGGATGGTGCGCAAGAAGTTGCTGGCACTGGATGGATAAGTCCGCCCGCAGCGGGCGATGACGGCCTGAAAGGGTCGTCGAAACGGGCTTCGACGAGATTTGTCGCCACTGGCTTGTGAGTTTTGCGCGAATTCGCCGTTGATTCATCGATCTGATGTCGCAGTGAGGTCAATGCTCGCACTGGATTGAAATGATCAGACTGTCCCTAGCAAGCAAAGAAAGGAACCACCGAAATGAAGTCTCGCACGAAGCCCGCGCTGCGGGTTGGAGCGGCTGCCCAGGTGCAGCTGTCGTTGGCCATGGACGGTGTGCTGCGCGATGTGCAGCACGCTTTCTACGGGCTGTGTGTGAACGCCGGCAAGCAGGTTCTGGCGGCGATGATGGAGGCCGACCGCGTGGCACTGTGTGGCGCCAAGGGCTTACCCGATGCGAGTCGGCGTGCCACGCGAGGGGGCCACA
>JBDSZM010000312.1:0-2941 GCA_039925165.1 Burkholderiaceae bacterium | reverse complement strand
GGCCCATGTGGTCGACGACGATGGGGGTCGCGAATTGGTCATGAACAGCCGTGAAGAAGTCCCACAGCTCGGGCAGGTCGACCGCCTCGAAATAGACGACGACGTGCCAGCCCAGCGGCGCGATGCGCGCGGCGATCTCCATCAGCTCGTCGCGCGGCGTGAAGTCGACCAGTCGCTTGACGAAGTTGAAGCGCACGCCGCGCACGCCGGCGGCATGCAGCGCGTGCAGCTCGGTGTCGCTGACCGTGCGCCGGACCGTCGCGATGCCACGCGCCTTGCCGTTCGCATGCACCAGCGCATCGACCATCGCGCGGTTGTCGGCGCCGTGGCAGGTCGCCTGCACCACCACGTTGCGGGCGAAGCCGAGGTGGTCGCGCAGCGCATAGAGCTGCGCCTTGCCGGCGTCGCAGGGGGTGTATTTGCGCTCGGGCGCGTAGGGGAATTCGGCGCCGGGGCCGAACACATGGCAGTGCGCATCGACCGCACCCGGCGGCACTGTGAAGCGCGGCGTCAACGGGCCGGCATACCAGTCGAGCCAGCCGGGGGTCTTTTCGAAGGCGGGGGTCGTCATCGGGTCTCGTCCTTCGGCGTCTGAACCTGCGCCAGGATGCGGTCGGCCTCGACCCGCCAGTCGGCGCTGCGGGCAAAACCGTCGCTGCCGCGCGGGCCGAACAGGCCGGCATCACTCAAGTCGGCGAGCCAGGCCTGGCGGTCCGCCGTGCCGCTCGCCGACCACGGCTCGAGGCCGATGTCGGCCACCGTCGCGGCCACCTCGCGAACCTCTTCGGCGCGGCGCCGGCCATGCTCGATCACGCGCTGGAAGAAATATGCGCCCTGCTGTTCCCAGTCGATCTGCGGAAAGGTCTCGACCAGCGAGGCGATCACCGCGTTCTCGACGCCGTAGGCGCGCGCCGTGGTGTAGCTCTCGATCACCATCGCCTCCAGGCCCTTGATCATGATGCTGCGGCACATCTTGGTGGCCGACGCGACGCCGAGCTTGGCGCTCGCCACCGACGCTTGGAAGCCGAGCGCAGTCAGCCCCGGTTGCAGCGCGGCCGCGTTCGGGCCACCGAGCAGGATCGGCACCTTGATGCGATAGGGCGGGATCGACGTCATCACGGCGCCTTCGACGTAGCGGCCGCCGGCGGCGTCGACCGCCGCCGCGGCGTGGATCTTGGCGCCTGGCGAGGCGCTGTTGAAATCGAGGAACCACGTCCCCGGCCGCAGCGCCGGCGCGCAGGCCGCGGCGACCGGCACGGTCTGGCTCGCGGTCACGGCCGACAGCACGACGTCGGCCTGCGCCACCGCCTCGGCATGGCTGGCGGCGAGGGTGGTGCCGATGCCGCGCGCGTGCTCGCGCAAGGGCGCCTGCGCATCGGTGCCGAGCTTGGCGTCGTAGGCCGTCACGCGCACGTCCAGTCGCCGCAGGTCCTCGGCCAGGATGCGCCCGACCTCGCCGTAGCCGATGAGGGCGATGTGCCAGCGCAGGGGGTCCGCAGCCATCATGGGCTCGCTCACTCCGATGTCATGTTGCCCGCCTTGACCACCTCGCGCCAGCGCGGGATCTCACGGGCGATGAGCTGGCCGAACGCAGCGGGTGTCTCCTGCATCACCTCGGCCCCCTCGGCGGCGAGCTGCGCGGCCACGTCGGGCAGCACCAGTGACTTGTTGATGATGCCGTTCAGGCGGTTCACCACCTCGGCCAACGTGCCGGCCGGCGCGACCACGCCGTACCACTGGTCGGCCTCGAAATCCTTGACCCCGAGTTCGGCCACCGTGGGCACGTTGGGCAGTGCGGCGATGCGCCTGGGCGACGATACCGCCAGCGCCTTCAGCCGCCCGCTGGCGATGTGCTGCAGCACGGTCGGCGCCCCGGTGAAGATCAGGTCGACCTGGCCGGCCAGCACGTCGGTCACCGCCGGCGTGGTGCCGCGGTACGGGATGTGCGTGAGATGGGTGCCGGTGCGCAGCTTCAGGTACTCGGTCGCGATGTGCGCCGCGCTGCCGTTGCCGCCCGACGCATAGGTCAGCTTGCCGGGGGCCGCCTTGGCGCGCTTGATCAAGTCGGCGAACGAGGCGATGCCCGACGCCGTCGTCACCACCAGCACGTTCGGTACCCGCGCCACCCAGGCCACCGGTACGAAGCTCTTGACCGGGTCGTAGCCGAGCTTGGGGTACAGCGACACATTGACCGCCAGCGTGCCGATGTGGCCCATCAGCAGCGTGTTGCCGTCGGGCTCGGCGCGCGCCACGAACTCGGCGCCGATGGCGCCGCCGGCGCCCGGCTTGTTGTCGATCACGACTGGCACGCCGAGTGCCTGGTTCATCTTCGGGCCGATGGCGCGCGCCAGGATGTCGGTCGAGCCGCCGGGCGTAAAGGGCACGACGAGGCGGATCGGCTTGCCGGTAGGCTGCGTCCATCCGGACGGTACGGCGGCCAGTGCCGCGGCGCCGATCAGCAAATCGCGGCGGCGCCGCAACGGGTGGTACGTCATCCGGGCTTTCAGTCGATGTAGCGCAGGCCGGCCTTCTCGAGCGGCCCACGCATGTTGTACATGTCCAGGCCGAGCACGCCGGCGGCGAGCTTGGCGCGCTTCTCGGCCTCGCTGCTCTCGCGCGCGGCGGCCGCATCGGCCACGCTCGCGGCCAGTGCCGCCGGCACGACCACCACGCCGTCGTCGTCGGCCACGATCACGTCGCCCGGATTGACGAGCGCCCCGCCCACCACCACCGGCACGTTGACCGAGCCGAGCGTGGCCTTGACCGTGCCCTTGCCGCTGATCGCCTTCGACCAGACCGGGAACTTCATCTCGGTCAGGTCGCGCACGTCGCGGCAGCCGCCGTCGATGACCAGACCGACCGCGCCGCGGGCCCGGAAACTGGTCGCCAGCAGGTCGCCGAAAAAGCCGTCGGTGTTGTCGGCGGTGCAGGCCGCGACCAC
>JBDSZM010000311.1:0-9301 GCA_039925165.1 Burkholderiaceae bacterium | reverse complement strand
GTGCCCAGGGAGCGCGTACGCAATCGCGGGAAGTCCTTCGTGACTCCCGAGATCCTCATCAGCGAGCGGCCAGCCTGCATCGAGGATCGGGCGGTGCCCGGCCACTGGGAGGGCGATCTGATCTTGGGTCTGGCGAGTTCGGCAATCGGAACGCTGGTCGAAAGGTCAACGCGCTTCACGATGCTTTTGCACCTGCCGCCTCATCCAGGCCGCGGCGAGCAACCGCGCGAGAAGCATGTTCCCGCATTGGCTGGCCACGGCGCCGAAGCTGTGCGTGACGCGATCACCAAAGCGATGGCTTCATTGCCGGACCAATTCCGGAAGTCTTTGACGTGGGATCAGGGCGCGGAGATGAGCCAGCATGCCAAGCTGTCGATCGACACGGGCTTGGAGGTGTACTTCTGCGATCCCCAGAGCCCGTGGCAGCGAGGGACCAACGAGAACACCAATGGCCTGCTGCGGCAATACTTCCCAAAGGGAACAGACCTCAGCGCCCACAAGGCCAGAGAACTGAATGCAGTGGCATTTGCCCTGAACACGAGACCGCGCAAGACACTTGGCTGGCGGACACCGGCAGAAGCATTCAATGAACTGTTACGCTCCACCGAGCAAAGCGGTGTTGCGACGACCAGTTGACTCTGGGTTGGCTGCCCTGATCCGAATGGTGGACCACGCCGTGGGGCTTGCGCGTGAGTAGCGCCATGTTCAGCGCCGCCAGCACCAGATCGGCCGTCTGGCGCTGCCCGAAGGCCCAGCCCACGATCTTGCGGCTGAACACATCGAGCACCACGGCCAGGTAGCCGAAGCCGGCCCAGGTGGGGATGTAGGTCATGTCGGCAACCCACAGCTGGTCGATGTCGGCGGCCTCGAAGCGCCGCTGCACGAGATCCGGTGCCGGCGCCCGAGCCTTGTCGCGCCGCGTGGTCACGCACCAGCCACGACGACGACTGACGCCGCGCAGACCGTGCAGTCGCATCAGCCGGGCGATGCGGTTGTGGCCGACCGCCAGGGCCCTCGCCGGCGAGTTCGGCATGGATGCGAGGTGCTCCATAGGTCGCGTCGCTGGCCCGGTGGATCTTGGCAATACGCTGCACAAGTGCGGCGTTGGCCTGGGCACGCGGACCGGGCGCGCGTCCCACCCAGTCGTAATAGCCGCTCGCGGACACGCGCAGCATGCGGCATAGGCTGCGCAGGGGAAAGTCGGCCTGGTTCGCCTTCACGAGTTCGAAGACGTCGTGGACGTCCGCTCGCTCTTTGCGGCGAACCAGGCCGTAGCCTTTGCAAGGATGTCGCGCTCCATCTGGACTTGCTTCAGGCGCCGGCGCAACTCGATGAGCTCCTGTCGCTCGGCCGATGACAGCGGCACAGACTCGCCGGCGCCGGCTGCAACGTAACGTGGCGACTCGCCTGCGGCGCGATGGACCCAGTTGCGGATCGCATTGGCGCTGACGCCGAACTCGCGCGACAGTTGCTTCAACCCCCGGCCGGCGCGCGCCAGCTCGACCATCTGTTCACGAAACTCCGCCGCATACGGCGGCTTGGATGCAGGCATTTCGGACTCCTTGTCTCTGGCTTGAAAAGTGTCCGCGAAAACGGGGCAACTTCAGATAGCCGAGCTGGCGGATGGTCAGTCCAGCTCGCTTGCCCAGCTTGATGTAGAGCTGAACAGCTCGCAGCCGATCCTCGTACGAGTACATGAACGACCCCTTGAAGTAGTCCAAGAAATCGTCCGCACCCCCCGGGTGGGGAAGATTCGGCTGCCCTTGACAGATCGAGCGTGCCTGCACCAACGCTATGATGCCAGTGGGTCCGGCGTCCGCCACGTCGGCAGTCAGAAGGCCGGCCTCGCGCAGGATCTCCTTGTTGGCCGGGTTGCCCATCTGCAGCGTGGCGTTGACCACCTCGGGCAGGGACAAACAGGCGTTGCGCGACGCGCATCAACGCGACCGAGTCCTTGTAGAAGTGGGGCTGAATAAGGGCGAGCGTGTGCAGGGGCATGGCGTCATGCGGCGGTTTGGCGGCGCCATTCGTGTATACACTTTTGCTCGGATACATCCATGCAAGACATTTCGCTTCCGAAGCTCTCACCGTTGGCGGAACCGGCGGGCGCGTTCGCCGAGTTGAATCCGGCACCTCGATTGCTGATGGGCCCGGGCCCGATCAATGCCGACCCGCGCGTGCTCAAGGCGATGTCCACGCAGCTACTGGGTCAGTTCGATCCGCAGTTCCGCCGCATGATGCGCGAGACGATGATGCTCTACCGCTCGTTCTTCGAGACGCAGAACGACTGGACCCTGGTGCTGGACGGCACGGCGCGCTCGGCCATAGAGATGGTCATGCTGTCGGCCATCGAGCCGGGCGACAAGGTGCTGATCTGCAGCTTCGGCCGCTTTGGCCAGCTGCTCACCGAGATCGCAGGGCGCTGCGGTGCCGATACCCGTGTCGTGCAGACCGAGTGGGGCACGGTGTTCGATCTGGCGCAGATCGAAGCCGCGCTGAAGGACTTTTCACCCAAGCTGGTCGCGATCTGCCAGGGTGATACCTCGACCACGATGTTGCAGCCGCTGGAGGGGCTGGGTGCGCTGTGCCGCCGCTACGGCGCGATGCTGCAGGTTGATGCGACGGCGTCCTGCGGCGGCACACCGCTGCCGGCGGACGCCTGGCAGGTCGACGCCGTTACGGCGGGCCTGCAGAAATGCCTGGCGGGCCCCTCGGGGGCGGCGCCCATCACGCTGTCCGACGCGATGGCCAAGACGATCTACCGCCGCCGCCACATCGAAGAGGGTTTGCGCCCCGCCGACTATGTGCCGGGCGAGGGCCAGCGCATCGCCTCGAACTACATGGACCTGGCGATGGTGATGGACTACTGGAGCGACGCCGGACTGAACCACCACACCGAGGCCACGACGATGCTCTACGCAGCGCGCGAATGCGCCCGTATCTTCGTGCAGGAAGGCCTGCCCGCGGTGTGTGCGCGCCACGCGGCTGCGTCGCGCGCGGTGGTAGCGGGCGTGCAGGGCATGAACCTGCGGCTCTACGGCGACCAAGCGCACAAGATGCCCAACGTGACCGGCGTCGTCGTGCCCGATGGCGTCAACGGTGACAAGGTGCGTGCGGCACTGCTCAATGACTTCAACATCGAGATCGGCACCAGCTTCGGCCGCTTGCACGGCAAGGTCTGGCGTATTGGGGCGATGGGCTACAACGCCCGTGCCGATGCGGTCCTGCAGACCCTAGTGGCGCTAGAGATCGTGCTCGCCGCCGAGGGCCACCGCTTCACGCGTGGCGCCGGCGTGGACGCGGCCTACGCCGCCTACAAGTCGCAGTGACCTAGTGCACTGCGCTTGAAATAACAGAACTTATTCGTCCCGGCATACTCCCATCGCCAAGGGGGTTGGAGCGATGCGGATTCGCGACTCTTCGCAGCGCCTGGGCGGGGCTGCCGGTGACCTCAGCAGTTCAGGCGTTCGGGGTTCTTCTCGTCGTAGCCGGCGCCGCAGCGCCCCTCGACGTCGAGATCCATCAGGCGCTGGGCCATGAACTGCACCATCTGGCGCAGCACGTCGATGTCGGCTCCCTTCTCGGCGAGCTCTGTCAATGCGATAGTGGCGGTGGTCATCGTGGATTCCTTTGGACATAGGTTGGTGGGTCGCACCTCATCCTTATCCGGACTCACGATGGCCACCTCTGACGAGGTGGCGCCACAGCTTCGCGGCAAGCCGCTACGCAGTGGTTGGACTTACACCACTTCCTGGGACATCACCGCGCTGTTCCCCTGGGTAGGGATAAATCGCGCTTTGTTCCCCCTGATGTTCCCCCACTGTTCCCCGCTGTCTAGCCCCTCTTGCGCGAACGTGCGATGAAAAAAGCCCCTCTGCCTGATTCACATAGGGGCCTGAGTCTTTGTGCACCGTGTTGCGATGCTTCGATGGTGCCGGCTGTCGGGATCGAACTGACGACCTTCCGCTTACAAGGCGGGTGCTCTACCAACTGAGCTAAGCCGGCGCGGGTTGAGAAGCGAAGTATGGCAGGGGCTATTTGATTCGCTTGAGCGGCGGGCGCGGACCTGACGGCGGATCGGTGCCCGGCGGTGTAGCAGGCGTGTGCCCGTTGGCGCTTGCATCGTCGCGCGCCGGCGCTGGCGCCGCGACCTCGGTGAGCGCCAGCCGTGGGCCACGCGGCAGGGTCGCGACCGGCGGTGCGGCGGCCCCATCGACCTCGCGCAGACCGGCGCCGGTATCGACCGGCATCGGAAACGCCATGCCCTGCCCGTTCTCGCGGGCATAGATCGCAATCACGTGATCGACCGGCACCACGATCTCGCGCGAGGTGCCCCCGAAGCGGGCCTTGAACTCGACCGTCTCGTTGCCGAGCTTGAGCGAACTGGTGGCCTCGAAGCCGACGTTGAGGACGATCTCGTTGTTCTTGACGTACTCCATCGGCACCTGGACCGTCGCATCGACGAACACCGCCAGATACGGCGTGAATCCGTTGTCGGTGCACCAGTCGTGCAGTGCGCGGATCAAATACGGGCGCGTCGGGGTGCCGGAGGTGGCCGGGGAGATCGGAGGGCTGCTCATGCGGGGCGAGGGCTGCTCAAGCGGGGCGGGCGGCGATGCCGGGGCGGCTTACTTGCGCATCACTTTCTCGGACGGCGTCAGCGCCTCGATGTAGGCCGGACGCGAGAAGATGCGCTCGGCGTACTTGAGCAGCGGCACCGCGTTCTTCGACATGTCGATGCCGTAGTAGTCGAGCCGCCACAGCAGCGGCGCGATCGCGACGTCGAGCATCGAGAAGTCGTCACCGAGCATGTACTTGTTCTTCAGGAAGATCGGCGCGAGTTGCGTCAGCCGGTCGCGGATCTGCGAACGCGCCTTCTCCAGCTGCTTGTCGGTGCCCTTGACGCCGCGGCCTTCGAGGACGTTGACGTGAGCGAAGAGTTCCTTCTCGAAATTAAAGAGGAACAGACGCACGCGGGCGCGCGCAACCGGATCGCCCGGCATCAGTTGCGGATGCGGAAAGCGCTCGTCGATGTACTCGTTGATGATGTGCGACTCGTACAGGATGAGGTCGCGCTCGACCAGGATGGGCACCTCGTTGTACGGGTTCATCAGCGCGATGTCTTCGGGCTTGGCGAACAGGTCGACGTCGCGGATCTCGAAGTCCATGCCCTTTTCGAACAGGACGAAGCGGCAGCGGTGCGAATAGGGGTCGGTGGTTCCGGAATAGAGCACCATCATGGCGGCGGACTTTCTTAGAAGGTGAAAAAGCGATCAAACGCAAATGGCGCGGCGGGATCAGCTCCCGCTGTGCGGTCCGGTCGTCCGCTGCCGGACGACTGGCCGGGCAACGCTCACTTCACGTTTTTCCAGTACGCAGCATTCATGCGCCAGGCGAAGACGGTAAAGATGCCGAGGAAGATCAGCACCCACACCCCGATCTGGACCCGCTTGCCTTGCGCCGGCTCGCCCATCCACTGCAGATAGGCCACCAGGTCCGCAACCGCTTCGTCGTACTGCAGGGCGTCGAGCTGGCCCGGCGTGATCGTCTCGAAGCCGGCAAACCGGTGCAGCGTGAGATTCGGATCGTGGGGATCTTTCTCCGTCACGAAGCGGGCGCTGCGCAGACCCTGAAGTTCCCACAACGCGTGCGGCATCGCGACATCGGGAAACGCGAGGTTGTTCCAGCCAGTCGCCTTGGCCGGGTCGCGATAGTAGGTGCGCAGATAGGTGTAGAGATAGTCGGCGCCGCTGCCCATCGCGATGTTTGCGCGCGAGCGGGCAATCACGCTCAGGTCGGGCGGCATCGCGCCGAACCATTCCTTGGCCTGACGCGGATCGAGCGTCGTCTTCATCGTGTCGCCAATCTTCTCGTTGGCGAACAGCAGGTTCTTGCGGATCTGCTCTTCGGTCAGGCCGATGTCGCGCATCCGGTTGTAGCGCATGTAGGCCGCCGAATGACAGTTCAGACAGTAGTTGACGAACAGCTTGGCACCGTTCTGCAGCGCCGCCAAGTCGTTCAGCTTGTCCTTCGGAAACGTGTCCCAGGCATAGCCGCCTTCGCTGGCCGACGCACCCGTGAGACACCCGAGCCACACCATCCAGCAGACCAAGATTCTTTTCATGAGAAGCACTCCGGCGGCCGCGTCAGTGGGCGGCGAAGGTCACGCGGTCGGGCACGGGCTTGAAGCTGCCGAGACGGCTCCACCACGGCATCAGCAGGAAGAAGCCGAAATAGAACAGGGTGCCGATCTGCGATGCATAGTTGCCGATATCCGACGGCGGCTGCGAGCCGAGATAACCCAGCACCAGAAAGAAGAAGACGAAGCCGCCGTAGACGATCTTGTGCCAGTCGGGCCGGTAGCGAATCGACTTGACCGGGCTGCGATCGAGCCAGGGCAGGAAGAAGAGGATGATGACCGCGCCGCCCATCACGACCACGCCCCAGAACTTGGCGTCGAAGGTCTTGAGCAGTGCGACCGCCACCACGGCGGCGACCAGCACGCCGATCTTCATCATGCCGCCGAGTCGGCCGCGCAGCACCGCCAGCACCGCCGCGATGGCGACGACAGCACACAGCACGTTGACGAGCAGGTCGTTGGTCGCCCGCAGCATCGAATAGAACGGTGTGAAGTACCACACCGGCGCGATGTGGGCGGGCGTCTTCAGCGGGTCGGCCGGGATGAAGTTGTTGTACTCGAGGAAGTAGCCGCCGAACTCGGGCGCGAAGAACAGCACCGCGCTGAAGATCATCAGGAAGATGCTGACCGCGTAAATGTCGTGCACCGTGTAGTACGGGTGGAAGGCAATGCCGTCGAGCGGTACGCCACGCGCGTCCTTGTGCTGCTTGATCTCGACGCCGTCGGGGTTGTTCGACCCCACCTCGTGCAGCGCGATGATGTGCGCCGCCACCAGCCCGAGCAGCACCAGCGGCACGGCGATCACGTGGAAGCTGAAGAAGCGGTTCAGCGTGGCGTCGCCTATCACATAGTCGCCGCGGATCAAGAGCGCCAGGTCCGGGCCGATGAAAGGAACGGCGGCGAAGAGGTTGACGATGACCTGCGCGCCCCAGTAGCTCATCTGGCCCCAGGGCAGCAGATAACCCATGAAGGCCTCGGCCATCAGGCAAAGGAAGATGCCGCAGCCGAACAGCCAGATCAGCTCGCGCGGCTTGCGGTAGCTGCCGTAGATCAGGCCGCGGAACATGTGCAGGTAGACGACGATGAAAAACGCGCTGGCGCCGGTCGAGTGCATATAGCGCACCAGCCAGCCCCAGGGCACGTCGCGCATGATGTATTCGACCGATGCGAAAGCGAGGCTGGCGTCGGGCTTGTAGTGCATCACCAGGAAGATGCCGGTCACGATCTGGATCACCAGAACCAGCAGGGCGAGCGAGCCGAAGACGTACCAGAAATTGAAATTCTTCGGCGCGTAGTACTCGGCCATGTGCTCGTTGAAGAGCTTGGTCGCCGGAAAGCGGTTGTCGACCCAGTTCAACAAGCGTCGAGCGGCGCCGGCGTCGCCGGGCGCGGATTTCATATCAGCCATGTAGAGGGTCTCGGGTAGCGGCCGCTGCGTCGTCTGTCGGTGTGGAGCCGGGCTCAGGCCTTCTTGTCTTCGCCGATGATCAGCCGCGTGTCGGACAGATACATGTAGGGCGGAACCTCGAGGTTATCGGGGGCGGGCTTATTCTTGTAGACGCGCCCGGCCATGTCGAAGGTCGAGCCGTGGCAGGGACACAGGAAGCCGCCAGCCCAGTCGTCGGGCAGCGAGGGCTGTGCGCCGGGCGTGAACTTGTCTGTCGGCGAGCAACCCAGGTGCGAGCAGATGCCGACTGCGACGAAATACTCGGGCTTGATCGAGCGGTACTCGTTGCGCGCGTAAGCGGGCGTCAGCTCGTCCGGCTTGCGCGCCGAATTGGGGTCGGCCAGCAGCGGATCGACCTTCGGCAATACCGCCAACTGTTCGGGCGTGCGGCGCACGACCCAGACCGGCTTGCCACGCCACTCGACCGTCATCTTCTCGCCGGGCTTGAGTGCGCTGATGTCGACCTCGACCGGCGCGCCAGCGGCACGTGCGCGCTCGGACGGCTGGAAACTCGATATGAAAGGCACCGCCACGAACCCGGCTCCGACCGCGCCAGCGCAGCCCGTGGCCACGATCCAGGTGCGCTTGGCGCTATCGACTTGGCTCTCACTCATGCTTTTCCTCAACGCAACATCAGCTCGGGATCAACCGGAGATTCTAACGGAGGCTGCGCGCAGTTCAGCCGTGGCCGCCAGGCCCTGCTTGCGCATGCAGCAAGCACGCGACGGGCCGCGCCGACGGTGCCGCGCACGGCTTGACTTGACCCGCCTCTCGGCAATACTCGCCGCGCCGTGGCCGTACGCCGCGGGTCAACCACAACGGAGGAGCGCATGAGTTTTGCAAGCGAGTTCAAGGAATTTGCGATGAAGGGCAACGTCGTCGACCTGGCGGTCGGCGTCATCATCGGCGCAGCGTTCGCCAAGATCGTCGACTCGATGGTCAAGGATCTCATCATGCCGATTGCCGGCAAGATCTTCGGGGGCCTCGACTTCTCGAACTACTTCCTGATGTTGTCGTCCCCGCCGGCCGGCTACAACGGGCCGATGACCTATGAAGCGCTCAGCAAGGCCGGAGTGCCACTGTTCGCGTACGGCAATTTCATCACCGTGGCGATCAACTTCATCCTGCTCGCCTTCATCATCTTCCTGATGATCAAGCAGATCAATCGCCTGAAGAAGGCGCCGGCCCCGGCGCCGGTCACGCCCGAGGACGTGGTGCTGCTGCGCGAAATCCGCGATTCGCTGCGCCGCTGAGCCGGCGCCGTCAATCCGGCGGCGTCGCTTTTGGGCTCATACTTGGGTATTCGGGAAGCCCTGACGTGCGAGGCGCATGCGCCGCCCGTGCGACCCGCTTCCCAGCGATGCGGTATTGCATGAGATGAATCCGATCCCCCCCCGCGCGCATCCCGCCCTCGAAGCGGCGATCCGGCAGATCACCCGGACCGCCGCCGCGGTGGCCGAGCGCTTTTGCGATGCGCCCCCCGCGGCCGCCGCCACCCGCCCTGGCGAGCGCGAGTTGATGCGCCTGGCGCAGACCGACCTGCGACGCAAGCTCGCGGTCTTCCGGCAGGGCTTCGACGACAGCCTGCGCGAGAAGATCGGCCAGGAGACCGCGCCGCGCGCCAGCGGCGCACGCAAGTTCGCCGCCACCGATTGGCGCTCGCTCACCCTGGTCGAGGACGACGAGGTCGAGGAGCGCATGCTGTGCGACCGCGT
>JBDSZM010000310.1:0-5922 GCA_039925165.1 Burkholderiaceae bacterium | reverse complement strand
GCGGCCTCGCGGCCGACATGTCGGCCTTGCTCGACATCGCGCAGCGCCACGGCCTGAAAGTGGTCGAAGACGCCGCGCACGCGTTGCCGACGACCAGCGGCGGCGCGCTCGTCGGCACCCTCGATTCCGATGCCACGGTGTTCAGCTTCTATGCCAACAAGACCATCACCACCGGCGAGGGCGGCATGGTGGTCACGCGCGACCCCGAGCTCGCGCAGCGCATCAAGGTGATGCGCCTGCACGGCATCAGCCGCGACGCCTTCGACCGGTTCACCGCCAAGGTGCCGAGCTGGTATTACGAGATCGTCGCGCCGGGCTTTAAGTACAACCTGACGGACATCGCGGCGGCGTTGGGCTTGCAGCAGTTGAAGAAGGCGCACGCGTTCCGCGCCCGGCGGGCGGCGATTGCGGTGGCGTACGACGCCGCGCTCGCCCGGTTGCCTCTGCTGCTTCCGCCGCAGGCTTCGGGCAGCGACCAGCACGCCTGGCATCTGTATCCGGTGCGTCTGACCGACGCCGCGGGTCGCTCGCGCGACACCGTGATCGAGCACCTCTTCGGCGCGGGCATCGGCTGCAGCGTGCACTACATCCCGCTGCACCAGCAGCCCTATTGGCGTGACCGATACGGTCTCACGGCCGAGCGTTTCCCGCACAGCCAGCGCGCCTACGAACGGCTGATCAGCCTGCCCATCTATCCGCGCATGGACGATACGGACATCGTGCGGGTGATGGATGCGCTGGCCGGCGCCCTCGGGTGAGCCGGGCGTGGCGCCCGACGCGATCAAGCGCGTGCTCGATATTGCGATCGCCGGACTCGCGCTCGCCCTGCTCGCGCCGCTGATCGCGATCATCGCGCTGCTGATCAAGCTCGAATCGCGCGGCCCGGTGTTCTTTCGACAGACGCGCGTGGGGCGCCACGGCGCACCGTTTCGCATCTTCAAGTTCCGCACGATGGCGCACGCACAGACGCCGACCGACGGCCCCGAACTGACGGTCGAGGGTGATGCCCGCATCACGCGCGTCGGCACGGTCCTGCGCCGGACCAAGCTGGACGAGCTGCCGCAATTGATCGACGTGCTGCGCGGAACGATGAGCCTCGTCGGCCCGCGTCCCGAGGTGCCACGCTATGTCGAACACTACCCGCCGGCCGACCGCGAACGCGTGCTGAGCGTGCGCCCGGGCATCACCGACTTCGCCTCCTTGCGCTACCGTGACGAAAATGCCTTGCTCGCGCGCGCGAGCGATCCGGAGCGCGAGTACCTCGATGTCATCCTGCCGAGCAAGTTGCGCTATGCGCTCGACTATGTCGACCACGCCTCCGTCGCCGACGACCTGCGCGTGCTCGGCCTCACGCTGCGCACGGTGTTCTCGGCGTCATCCTCGTTGCCGCGCAGCTTCGTCGCCATGACCGATCACAAACTTTGGCGCCGGCTCGACCGCATCATGTCCGAGCTGCACCCGCGACGGCGCCTGATGGCCACCGTGGTCGACGGCCTGACGGTGCTCGCGTGCTGGCACATCACCTACCTGTTCCGGCTCGGCTTCGAACGCTGGCAGCCGGGGCGGCCGAGCTACGACGACGCGGTCTCGCTCGGGATCGTCGCGAGCTATCTCGTGATGCTCACGCTCACGGGCGCGGGTCGCGGCCTGTGGCGCCACTTCGGTTTCGACGACCTGAAGCGAATCACGACCGCCTGCCTGCTGGCCGGAACGCTCGCCGCCGTGGCAGTGCTGACGGCCCGCCTCACTGGCGTCGCGCGCGCAGTGCTCTTGCTGCACCCGCTGTTCTGCATTGCCGCGCTGAGCCTGCTGCGCATGCTGTACCGAACCTTGTGGGAACACGCGCGCGGTCGCGCCAACGGCCTGGCGGGCGAACCGAGGCGCGCCATCGTGCTGGGCGCCGGCGAAGCGGCAAGGCGACTGGTGGCCGGCATCCACCTGCGCGACGGCTGGGCGGTGCAGGCGCTGCTCGACGACGACCCAACCAAGCAGGGCGCGCGCATCGGCGGCGTGACGGTGCTCGGTCCGCTGTCGCAGCTGCGGATGCCGCACGTGCTCTTCGGCGCAACCCACGTCATCGTCGCCATGCCCGGGGCGAACCCCGAGCAACGCGAGCAAGCGATCCTGTTGGCGCGGCGCACCGGTCTGGATGTGTTGACGGTGCCCAGTCAGACCGAGCTGCAGCCCCAACCCCCACCGGCCGCGTTGACTGAAACTAGCGCACGCTGAGCGCCAGTGCGGCCCGGCGATTGACCTCGTCGGGCGGTCGGAACTCAGGCACCAGGTTGCGCAGGCGGCGCAACATCGCCTCGTGCTCGTTGGTATCGCTGGCGGTGCGCAGCGACTCGAGCATCTTGTCGAGCAGAGCCGGGTCGATGTGGCGCTCGTGCGCGCTCAGGATGCGCGGATGGCCGCTCGGCACCGCGTCGTTGCCGATCAGCAGTTCCTCGAACAGCTTCTCGCCCGGACGCAGCCCGACGTAACGGATCTCGATATCGCCGTCCGGCAGGTCGGCGGTCTTCTCCGTCAGGCCGGCCAGACGGATCATCGAGCGCGCGAGTTCGACGATGCGCACCGGCTCGCCCATGTCGAGCACGAAGACCTCGCCACCGCGCGCCATCGCGCCGGCCTGGATGACGAGTTGCGCCGCCTCCGGGATCAGCATGAAGTACCGGATGATGTCGGGGTGGGTGATCGTGATCGGCCCGCCGGCGTGGATCTGCTGCTTGAACAGCGGCACCACCGACCCCGACGAGCCAAGCACGTTGCCGAAACGCACCATTGAAAAACGCGTCGGCCCGCCGCGCTGGGCTGCGGCCTGGAAGATCAGCTCGGCGGCCCGCTTGGTGGCGCCCATCACGTTGGTCGGGCGCACCGCCTTGTCGGTCGAGACGAGCACGCAGGTCTCGACCGCGGCGGCCACCACCGAACGCACGACCGCCAGCGTGCCGAAGACATTGTTGCGCACGCCCTGCTGGACGTTGTCTTCCAGCATCGGCACGTGCTTGTAGGCGGCAGCGTGATAGACCGTCTGGACGGCGTGGTCGCGCAACAGGCGCGCGAGCAGGGCTTCGTCGACGACCGAGCCGAGGTGCGCGTGCAGCTCGACGCCGTGCAGCCGAGTGCGCAACTCCTGCTCGAGCGCGTAGAGGCTGAATTCGGAATGGTCAAGCAGCACCAGCCGCTGCGGGCGCTGCGAGACGATCTGCCGGCACAGCTCGCTGCCGATCGAACCGCCGGCGCCGGTGACGAGCACGACCTTGCCGACGATGTTGCGCGCGAAGAGCTGCGCCTGCGGCGGCACCGGATCGCGGCCGAGCAGGTCGGCCACGTCGAGGTCGCGGATGTCCGACAGGTTGGCCGCGCCGTCCACCAGTTGCGCGAGGCTCGGCAGGATCTTGACCGGCAGCCCGGCCGACTCGACCCGCGCGATCAGCATGCGCTTCTGTGCGACGCCGGCGGACGGGATCGCCACCACGATCTGTTCGACATCGTGACGGTACACCGCATCCTGCAAGGCGTCGGGCGGATAGACCTTCAGCGCGGCGACGGTCTTGCCTTGTAGCTCCGGATCGTCGTCGAGGAAACACACCGCCTTGTACTCGACGCTGAACTGCATCGTCTGCGCGAGCTGCGCCCCGGCCGCCCCAGCGCCGTAGATCGCGGTGCGCACGCGCGGCCGACGGGCGTGGCGCAAGCCCTGGCGCAGCACCGCACGCGCGACGAAGCGCGAGGTGACGACATAGGCAAAGGCGACGAACCAGTAGACCAGGAGGGCCGAGCGTGGCAGCGACAGCACGTTGAAAACGACCGTCAGCCCGAAAGTGACGAGCACTGCGGCGGCCAGCGCCAGGCTCGCCGCGGCGACGACCCGCAGGTCGATATAGCGCACCACGGTGCGGTACAGACCGGCGAAGCCGAGCACCGGCAGGGTCGCGCAGCCGATCAGGAACTGCGTCACCGGCGCCGCCTGCACCGCGGCCTCGAGCGACCCCAGGCGCAGCGCGACCGACGCCAGCATGCACAGCGGCAGGAAGATCGCATCGATCCCCACCATCACCGCCAGCTTGGCTGGCGAGGAGAGCAGGGCGAGATGGTGTCCGAGGTTGCTGCGCAGCATGGCTCGTGCGTCTTGCTTCGTGGGTTGAAAGGCCGGTCAGGGGACGGATCAGCTCAGCGCGCCCTGCTGGTCGCGCGCACCGGCCTTGTAGTGGAAGGCCAGCCAGACCAGGGGCGCGTAGCCGAGGATCACGCCCGCCACGCCATCCAATTTTCGCATTGCCACGAGTACGGCCACCGGTAGCAGCCAGACAACATTGATGAGGCCGCAGGCCAGCGTCACCTTCTTGTGCGATCCGTGCTTGCGCGCCGCGTACTGATAGGCATGGCTTCGGTGCGCCTCGTTGAAGCGCTCGCCGCGCCGCACCCGGCGCACCAGCGTCGTCGTGGCGTCGACCATGAAGCAGCCGACGAGGATGAACCAGGCCCAGAACAGATGCGGCGCCTGCTGCCCGCACCAGACCGCGAGCGTGCCCAGCACGAGCCCGAGAAAGCCGCTGCCCACGTCGCCCATGAAGATCTTCGCCGGCGGCAGGTTCCAGAGCAGAAAGCCGAACACGCAGGCCGCGAAGACCAGCGCCACCTGCCAGCCGGTGCCGCTGCCGGCCAGCCACCAGACCAGCGCCCCGCCGAGCGCAACGCTGATCGCCTCGACCCCGGCGATGCCGTCGATCCCGTCCATGAAGTTGAACTGGTTGACCATCCAGACCAGGAACAGGGCGCACAGCAACGGACCGGCGATGCCCAGCGCCAGCGTCGAGCCGAGCATCGGCACCGGCGGCACCGGGCCCATCCAAGCCAGCACCCACGCCACGGCCGCGAGATGACCGAGGAAGCGCCAGCGCGCCGGCAGGTTGCTGCGATCGTCGAGAAAACCGAGCGACGCGACCGTGCTCGAGGCGCCCGTCAAGGCGATCGCGAGCCGGGTCTCGACGCGACCCAAGACTGCCAGCACGAGCAGGATCGAGAGGACCGAGAGCACGATTGCGATGCCGCAGCCGCGTGGCGTCGGGTCGGCGTGCGAACTTCTGGCATTCGGCACGTCGAGCATCGATGTCGCCTGCGCATAGCGCCGCACCGCGCCGGTCAGGACGGCCGCGAGCATCGCCCCGCACGCCGACGCGATCGCCAGGGCGACGCTCATCTCGCCTTGGGACGGCGCAGCAACTGCGGCACCTTGGCGATCAGCCGCCGCACGGCGAAGCGCACGCCGCCCGGCAGCCCGTGCTTGCGGCAGGCGCGCGAGACCTCGCGACTGCCCGAGACAATGTTGCGGATGCTGCGCGTCGACTGCCCGCCCATGCGCATGCTCACCTGCACGAACGGCAGGTACGCGCTGCGCAGCCCCGCGCCGTCGAGCAGTCGCAGCGTCATCTCGAAATCGGCCGCCGCCGGAAACGCGATGTCGTAGCCGCCGAAGCGTTCGTAGACCGCGCGCCGCACATACAGGCTCGGGTGCGGCGGCATCCAGCCGCGCGCGCACAGGCCCGGCGCATGCGGGCGCGAGGTCCACAGCCGCACGACCCGGCTCGTATCGTGCTGCGCCACGAAGACGATATCGCCGTAGACCAGGTCGACCTCGGGATCGGCAAACGCGGCCGCGATGCGGGCCAGCGCGTGCGGGTCGTGGAAGACATCGTCCGAGTTGAGAAAGCCGATCACGTCGCCGGTCGCGAGCGCGATGCCCTTGTTCATCGCGTCGTAGATGCCGCGGTCGGGTTCGGAAAGCAGCCGCAGGCCCGGCATGCCGAGCGCCTCAACGACCTCTAGCGTCGCGTCGGTGGAGCCGCCATCGACAACCACGTGCTCTATCTCGGCATGGCCTTGCTGTGCGACCGATCGCAGCGTATCCGCGACCGTGGC